>CAZTEP010000131.1:0-4501 GCA_964612325.1 uncultured Anaerolineaceae bacterium | reverse complement strand
TAAACATTCTTTCTCAGAATTACAACAGATATTTAGATAATAATGGTTCTGTACCCATGGTTATCCCACAAGGAATAACAATGGAGAAGTACTTCCTAAAGGAAGGAAACATTGCAGCGCTTTTGGGGAAAGACAAACCATTTCCATATTACCCTTACTCCTTGTTTAACAAATATATGGACGATGCAATTAAAATAATAGAAGATGGTAACTAATACACCTACTACAACCTATCAATAGAATAGAGTATAAACTTCTCTAAGTTTGATGTGATCAAGATATTTCCACGGTCAGGAGACCGGGAAGATGTTTTAAAGGTATTCAGCTACTCCGGCAACTGGAATCGCAAAATGGCATTGTTGCTGGCATCGCTGAGCCAAACACTGCCATCGTCGCCTATGGTGATGCCATTGATGATCCCCATCAGGTAGTTGTTGTCAAAACCGCCCCAAAGCACTTTGAAGTTGCCATCTTTATCAAAAACGATGACACGCCCCAGGTCGGGGTCGGTGATATAGACATTATCTTCTTTATCCAGTGTTAAGAAAGGTTTATTTTCTATCGAATTGGAGAACCAGGCATCCAGATCCCAGGTTTTTAGGCCCATAAAGTTGAGGCCATCTATGGTGGGTTGGAAGACTTGCACGCGCTGGTTCCAGGTGTCGGCAATGTAAATTTTGCCGTCCTTTGCGATAGCGATGCCGACCGGTTCATCCAATTGACCAAGTTCAAGGCCTTGGCCGCCAAATTGGCTGATGTAATTTCCGTTTTTATCAAAAATAACCACGCGTTGTTTACCGGTGTCAGTGACGTAAACATGGCCATTGGCATCCAGCGTGATGCCGCGCGGACCCCAGAAGCTGTCAATAGTGTCACCGACGATAAAGGTAGACCACATTCTCAGGAACTGACCATTGGTATCAAAAACCTGAATACGATGGTTCCAGGTATCAGCTACATATACAGTGCCATCGGTGTCAACGGCGACTCCCCAAGGCTCGTTCATCAAGCCCCCAGGCAAATTGGGGTTTTCCATCGCGTTGCCATAGCTGCCGAAGGTTTTTATCAAAGCGCCATCGGTAGAAAACTGCACAACGCGGTGGTTACGCGAGTCGGCGACATAAAGGCTGCCATCAGGCGCGGTTGCCATGCCTCGTGGTGCGAGGAAGGTGATATCGTTCACGTTGTAGAAAACGTTGACCGGGTCAAGACTGATGCTGTTGCTGGCGTAAGGGTCTTCGCGTGGCGCGACCGGTTCGGGACTAATCCCCAGCTCCCAGATTTGCGCGGCGACATCTTTGCGGATGTACATGCGCGCGGTATCTGCCGGTGACCAGTTTTCGAGGGTCAGTGAGGGGTTACCAAATGCTGCCGCATATTTGCTGTAGTTTCGGTTGAACCATACGTCCCAGATCCCAGCGCGTTTAGCGGGATCTTTGAGGTCCCGAAACACTTTTTTGAAGGTCCAATTGCGATAGAGTTCTTCGTTGGGCCACCACATGCGCATGTAATCATAGCGATAGTAGTCATCGCGCACAACGGCATCAATTTTTGAGAAATTACTTGAGCCGACAACGATGATGGGTGAATCCTGGAGCGATTTTGAAACTTTATCGTTGAAATCAACTTTATTGGGATAGTCGCGCATGTACCACCAGTAGGGGTAACGCACATCGTTGTCATAGGCGACGCGGATGCTTTTATCGCCATAGAGACGGCGCGAAATGGTTTCAATTTGCTCAACGCTGTCTTTCATGTCGCGGGTTGCATGCGCGTAAACCAGCAATTCTTTGGCGTTGTCATAGTTGATATAGGCGGCGCGGAAGGCTGAACGGGCGGTTTGCACGCTCATCATCGCAAAGAAAATGAGCAGGATAAACTTGAAAAAGGTTTTTGTTTGCCATTGGCGGATGAGGAAGAACAGGCCAATCGCGCTACCAAATGTGCCCAAAAAGGCCAGTAAGAAAGTGCTGGTGGCTTGCATGTTGATGAGGTCTTTGCCTTTGAAAGGTGGAGTTGTGCCAAAGAGCGAAGCAAATAAACCGAGTAAGGCGATGAAGAATACGACGCTGAGGATGAGAATTAGCCAGCCTTTTTTGTTTTTGATGGTTTGCCAGTCGATTGATTCGATGAGGTATCCCAAAGCAAAGGCGCTGGTGAGAATCATTGGCATTGTGATATGGGTGGTGAGCCAGGGCATACGCTCGCCGGCGATGCTAAAGGCGGCTAAACTCATGAAAGACCAAAACAGCAGGAGCACGAGAATCGGCAGGGTGGTGGCAGGTTCTGTTTCGCGGGGAGGGTCTGTGAAGAGGCGTTTGAAAAAGCCCGGTTTGGTTGTGTTTGGCGGTTCGTCTGCTTCATTTATAAGGTCTGTGGTATCAGTTGCCGTGTCGGTTTCTTCAACTTCTTTGGCTACGGTTTGCGCTTTCGCGTTATCTGTCATGTCGCTGAATGTGGCTTCGATTGAATTATCTTCAATTGTTTCTAAAGCGGGTTCTGCTTTGAAAGGACTTTCAAAAATGGCGTCCGTTTTGCTGATGAAAAGGCGTCGCCGTATTCCCAAAAACAGGGCGAAAATGGTACCAATAGCCGGGAGGTATTCATAAAAGGGGACTTGCACCAGGGCGTAATAGTATAGGGGTTGGGTGCCACGCTCGACGGCTTGTTGTGACATCCAGTAGCCTAACGCGCCCGCGATGCCTTTGAAAAAGCCTTCGCCATGGGTGAAGAATGTGGTGTAGAAAACGATGAAAATGCCCCAGAAGATGGCTAAACTTCTGAGAAAAACTTTTTTATTCCACATCATTCCCAGGACGACTGAAATAGCCAATAGAATGAGGAACAAGGATCCTGTTCGTAAAATACCAGTCGCGGAGTAGTCCAATGGATCCCATCCCAAAAGATTGACGGGTATGGCGACCAAAAGGGGCAGAATGAGGATGAGTTGTAAGACAATCAGGTCAAAAAGACGCGATTTGCGCAGTTCGTGCCAGCCTAAACCCAAAATCAAAGAAAGGATGCTACATACCGCGGCAATGGCGGTGAGCGCGCCCGAAGCGAGAAGCGGTATTTTGCTGTTGATGATGTTTTGGGGTACGGATGCCTGGGTGACGGGGTCAATAACTGCTGGCGCATTGGCAACAGGCGTTCTGCTTAGCATGTAGATGCCCATGGTTAAAACGATGAGGCAGAGGGTCGCGGCGGCGGCTATCTTAAAAAATTTGTGGTACCTGTCGTGAGGCCAGGTTTTTCGCCACCATTTCCAGATAAAAAGCAGGGCGAGGAAGATGAGCGCTTCGGCTGTGAAAATAAAAGAGGTTGCCTTATCGGCATAGTGCATGGCGGTGATGAACACGAGCCAATAGAGCCATTTGGTTTTGCCATCTTCCATGTAACGCAGGAGCAGCCAAAGCAGGACGACTCCCCAAAAGACAATAAAGATTTCGTTGCGCGTGTAGCGACTGTAAAAGAGGATATAGGGTGAAATCATAAAGAGCGTGCCGGCAATCAAAGCGCCGACCCGTCCGAGATAGCGTCGCCAGGCAAAAAGCGCGAAAAGCACTGTTCCCACACCAAAGAGCGCGGCGGGTATGCGACTTGAGAAATCACTGTCACCAAAGAGAAAATAGGAGAGTGCCAAAGCGTGGAACTGGAAAGGACCGTGAGTGACCGGGTCGTAAACATAGCCTTCGAAACTATAAGCTGGCACGACGTGGTTAATTTCATCATGCGACATAGTTCGCGCGCCTACATCATAAAATCGGCTAAAAATGGTTAGTAGAATGATAATAACCAAGAGGAGTTTTTCGATGGTCAAGGCTGGCCACCAGGGAAAGATGGTTTTATCTAACCAGTGATAGCTTGAGGGAGTTGACGGTGTTTGCGTGTTTTCCGCGATCATATTAGGCTCTCCGAGGACGTTTTCTCAATACTAAAATATAAGCGACTAAGGGGAATTCGGCAAGTTAAGCATGAGCTGGGAGGCTAAAAGAGAGTATGTGGGGTTGAAATCGGCTTAGTCTAAAAAGATTTGCAAATGTTCGTTGGTATCGGGCAGTATCTGATCAATCAGGCGGTGAATACCTGGGGTTGCCAAAGCTTTTTGAAATTGCTCGGCTGGAATAAGTTTGAGGTAAGGCTGCAAATTAGCGCCTACCCGTTCCGCCGCATTCAAAAGATTGATTGGCAGGCGGATGTCCATGAGGGTTTTGTTGTTTTCTAAATCAGTCCGCAAAACGCGAAGCTCGCGGTTGCTTTCATTTGGGTCAAATTCAGCATGAGAGCTTTCTGGTCTTGCTGAAAGTTCTTGCAGGAGGGTGATTGCCTCTGAGGTTTCAAGCGCGCCACGGCGTACATCGCTGAGAATTTGAATGCGTTCTTTGTTTTGACTCATAGCTTAATCTTAGCACATTTTTTGATACTTTATTATGAAAAAACGCCCTGATCAGGGCAAACGCATCTAAATTAGGCAAGAAACATGCATCTCATAATGAAAGAA
>CAZTEP010000130.1:0-4523 GCA_964612325.1 uncultured Anaerolineaceae bacterium | reverse complement strand
AATACAGTTTCATATTTATGCATGCGCTCGAGGCTCCTTTCCTCGGGTTTGCTCTTGAACATTGCCTTTGGCTAGTCAAGAGCGGAAGGTTGAGATTCAGGTCTATGCCTGTTTAACAGGCCTTAGTTTATCACAAAGAATAAAATAATCAAGCAAAACCTAAATATAGGCTACCAAAAAGAGGTCAATTGGTATGTATTTTAATTATTCAGGTCGTTTTTAATCGTCGTCTTTTTTGCTCTTCTTTTTCTTATCGTTGGCGAAAAGCATGGTTGCCAAACTGACGATAATGGAGCCGACTAATGCTGGCCATACTGAGGTAATCAACATGCCACCGCCAAGAAGTTTTGTTGAAATGACCGAGGCGAGATAAAAGACTAAGGCGTTTAGCACTAAGCTAAAAAGACCAAGTGTGAGTACAATCATTCCGCAGGACATTGCTTTTAGTAAGGGCAATAAGACAGCGTTCAAAATTGCCAGGATGATGGCCATGACAACGTAATGAGTCCAACCATCACGGGTAATCTCAAAGCCAGGCATATTACGCATGACAAAGGCAGCCAGGACCAAGGCCAAACTGATAACGAGCACTCTTCTAAGAAAATTCATTTCAAATCCTTTATTAATCAAAGCGAACAAAAAACTTAACAAAAGAAGTGTTCAATGAATGCCTAAGGCACATCACTAAAAAATTCCGGACAGTTAGGAATACATTTATTGATTTCCTGCATGGTGGCCTCAACCCGTTCTTGTGCTTGATAGGCTTGTTCGAGCAAAGGAATGGTGTAAGCGTAGCCACCAAAAACGCTAATTTGGGTGACGCGATACATAAGGGTGTAATATTCAATCATGTCAGCTCGTATGGGTTCAAAGCAAGGTGGTAATGTCAATTCTTCAATCGCATATTTTTGTCGCATAACGATTGAGCTACCACCAATAGGGATGTAACCGTGATCATGAATTCTCATGACCTCATTGCGAGAATTGTCCAACCATTTTTCAAGACGCAGATAGTTTGTGCGAGAACATTTGGTATCGGTTATGGGACTGTTTACATAGGTGTTATAGCTGAGGATAGCAATTGCGACCAAGAGGATTAGGATAACTGCCATTTTGCCTTCAGAATAAGGACTCACCTTGGGATCGTAAGGGAATTTTTCACCGCATTTATCGCAAAATCGAATCCCATTATCAAATAATGTCTTACAGGATGTGCATTGTCTCATGGTCTTTTTCTTTCTTTGTGATTAACTGGTGTGTCAGTTTAATAGTTATACTATCTGTTATGAATTGTACCCCCGGCGCGAATCGAACGCGCAACCTGCGGTTTAGAAGACCGACGCTCTGTCCATTGAGCTACGGGGGCAGATTATGATAATTGTAATCGTTTTTTCTTAAACTGGGCGAATACCTTTATAAACCTTTGTTGTTCCAATGGTTCTTAAGATGATTTCAGCCTGGCGACCTGTTAGGCTTGCCAATTCTTCTGCATTGAGAGCTTGATTATCATTGACCAAAAAAACTTTGAAAATAGTGTCAACCAATGGGCCTGATGGACTGATAAAACCATCTTGTCTGGCACAGTGATGAGTTAAGGTATGTAATATCACGTCGCCCTGAGTAACTTCACCAGTAGTAAGACTGACCAAATCAGCTTCAATAGGGAAATCTTTGTTTTTGAAAAGAAGTTGATGTTCTTCGCACAAGAAGCTCTCTAAGGCGTTGCGCCAGTTGCGATCCTGATTTTTCCACCAGTCGAAAT
Organism: uncultured Anaerolineaceae bacterium; assembly: GCA_964612325.1. Taxonomy (GTDB): domain Bacteria; phylum Chloroflexota; class Anaerolineae; order Anaerolineales; family Anaerolineaceae; genus Mesolinea. The sequence continues at coordinate 2,761 of CAZTEP010000130.1, read as the reverse complement.
CAATGTGAAATTTGGTTGTGAGTGTTGGCTTAATCAAACTTGGTAATTTGTTTAACATCATTTCCTCAATTATGTTTCGCTAAGGTGATAGTAGTTGTCGCCAATATGATTGTATTCGTCGTTATCGTTGAGTACCATAAATAATTCTTGTGGGGCAACACGGCGTATTACATTTATTCCAGCGTAGAGATCAATAAAATGAACATGTGCCTGATTGTTTAGTTTAGAAAGCTCGCGCATAAGTCTGGTGACATCGTTTTTAAGGGGGATGTTTTTGCTTGCACGAGTTTCCCAAACTCGGTCTAAACCTTTGGGGTCTGGAATAGCAATAGCCATACGGTCATTAAAACCAGCGTAGATGGATTGACGCAACAAGGCGAAAACTAAACCGTCATCCGCACCAACCAATACAGTTTTAATCCATTCTTTGTTGGAACGTTTTCGTTCAACGTTGATTTTGATAAGACCCGGTTCTTTGCTGCTGGAAATTTCAATGATGCTGCCAGGGATGAGGTTTTGTTCTTCATACCAATTGCGTAGGCCAATAACGTATTTTTGTGGTCTAACAACCCAGGCAGGAATTCGGTTTTTTGTTGTTTCATCGATAAAATCGATTTTGATACGTTCACTTTGTAGCGCGCTTGGAAAAATAGTGTAAGTTTCTGGGGTAATTGGCAAACTACCCGCGCGCCAATGGGGATAGCTGAGCGGGAAGCGTACTTTATTAACCTTTTCGTAATCTTCCAAGGGATCAATCTTCCAGGTTAGTTCGTCCATTAGTTCTGAAAATAGTTTTTCCAATTCAGGGTCGAAATCCTCGCGATTAAGCTCTTCGCTGTTACTCTTCAGATAGATAGGAACTTCAAGAACTTCTTTGGGTTCAAAACGTCTTAAGAACCAGGAAAAGACACCACTGGAACCAACTTCGTCAAAACGAGGATCTTCTTGAAGGGCGTAATTGAGTGAAAAAGCCATCAAATTATTGTTTTCTTTATCACTTAATTCAAGTTGTTTCATGAGTTCTTCAATAGTAACCGGACCGCCATTGAGTGAATCTAAAATTGCTTCAGCAATGTTCAAAGAGCCAATACCGACATCAATCAGAAGTGACTTAGGGAACCAGGTATGACCGATAAGTACAAGTTCATCCTGATTTATTAATGCAAAAGTGAGTTGTCTTTTTATTCGGTACCCATATTCCTGGTAAATGTTATTAGCATCATATTCACCAGTGGAATCTGTGATGTAATCTGTTTCGTTTATAGGGTGGTTTTTTAAATTGCATGCAAAGTCTTTAGTTTCACCGCTTTCAAGAAGTACTGACATAACATCGAATTTTTTGTATATAGGATTATTTCCTTCTCGAATGGCGGTAACTGTACCTGTTTCCCAATTCAATTCAGGAAAAATGACCTTACTATCAACTAAATATTCTTCTTGAGGGTGATAAATGGCTCCCATTTCTTCTTGTTTTAATTCTTCTTCCGCTTTCAATTCATCAATACGGTTTTGAATTAGAACTAAAGATAGTTGCTCGATGGTTTCAGGTTCTTCGGTTTCAAAAAGGTGATTACTTAATGCATTTAAATCGCTTTGATTTAGGGTTAGATTCTCCCAATAATTTGCGATGTTGTTCTTTGAATGCATAGACATAGATTACCTCAATTAGAATAATTCATGATGATTATACATTAAAAAGTTCTCTGGGTATACCATAATTGCTGCATTGGTTAGAAAAAATTATAAAACCCGCAACATGGCGGGTTTTATAAGGGAGAAGGATGTGGCTATTAAAAAAGGAGAGAAATAATAATTCCAATTATCAAACCCAAGCTGGCAGCAGCTATCAAGATTAATGCCTGATTTTTGTTGTAATTAATGGCATTGTTATGTTCTTCAGTTCCCATAGCTAATAGTGAGATCAGTTTGTGCTTGAAATTCTCTTTGAAAGCTCCGATTTGGTTTTGAGACATATCGGCATGTTCCATATTAGCCTCTTGAAATTGATTTTTTAAGGATTTTTCCGTCATTGTCAATCACAACTCTTAAATTTTGTCGCAAGCTTTTTTGACCGGGAAGTATATCGGTGAAGCAAAAAATCAATAAATGACGATCGTCAGCTTGTTTGCTGACTTTTGGGAAGCATCCTCTTGTTTTAGGATATTCAGAATGGATTTTATTGATGACCTTTTGCAAACTCGAACTGTCCATGTTAGTTCCTCTTTTGGTTACTCCGTCGTCTCAGAAAGGCTGGAATTGAAAGATTATCGGAGGTATCAATGGATTGAGCGATAATGTTTGAATCATTTTTGTTTTCCGTTGATTCTTCTTCACCAAGCTCATCTTTTGAAGTAGTAGGATAAGTATCATCTTCTGGTTTTGAGAAATCAAAGTGTGACAACTCCTGTGGTTGATTAATAACAGGAAGTATATTTTTCGGATTGTTTTCTGAAATACCAGTTACGATAAGAATCAATTGAATTTTATCGCCCATACGCGGATCTGTTATGATGCCAGGGATAATTTCTGCATTGAAACCCGTGGCTTCCTGAAGGCGATGCATGGCATCAGTGATTTCTTTGAAAGACATATCTGCTGCCCCTGTAAAGTTTGCAATCATCGCGGTTGCTGAGTAAAGGTCGATGTCATCTAAAAGTGGGTGATGTAAAGCTTTATCGATGGCTTCTTGTACTTTATCAGGTCCCGAGCCTTGGCCAACCGCTATTAAAGCGCCACCTCCACGTGTCATTACGTTCCGAAT
>CAZTEP010000129.1:0-4538 GCA_964612325.1 uncultured Anaerolineaceae bacterium | reverse complement strand
ATCAATTCATCGTGCACTTGCAGGAGCATGCGCGCGTTTAATCCCGCCTTGCGCAGAGCTTCGGGCAGAGCAATCATAGCCAGTTTTACAATATCAGCCGCGGTGCCTTGGATAGGCGCGTTGATGGCCTCGCGTTCTTCGCGCTGGCGCATTTGTGGGTTTGAGCCTTTGGCAAGGTTGGGGAAATACCGTCTGCGACCCAGTAATGTTTCCACATAACCATCCTTTGCAGCTTGTTGTCGGGTTTTATCGAGCCAGGCTTTTACGCCGGGGAATTCTTTGAAGTATTCCTTGATAAAGTTTTCCGCCTCGGCAAGAGTTAAATCAGTGCCACGAGTGAGACCAAAAGCGCTCATACCATAAATTAAGCCAAAGTTAACCGCTTTGGCGTTGCTGCGTTGGGTTGGAGTGACTTTTTCAAGTGGGGTGTTGGTAATCGCGGCTGCTGTGGTAGCATGGATGTCTTGCCCGTTACGAAAAGCCTCAATCATGGCCTTATCCTGGGCGATATGCGCTACGATGCGCAATTCAACCTGCGAATAATCCACAGAGAGCAGTTTCCAGCCTGATTGCGCGATGAAACCCTGGCGGACCCGACGGCCAATTTCAGTGCGAATCGGGATATTCTGCAGGTTCGGATCTTGACTGGCAATGCGGCCTGTTACTGTGCCGACTTGGTTGAAAGAGGTATGTACCCGGCCGGTTTTGGGAATAATCTGTTGGGGAAGCGCGTCGACATAGGTCGATTTTAGTTTAGCGTATTCGCGGTAATCCAAAATTCTGGCAACGATATCGTGTTTATCTTTTAAAAGCTCTAAAATGTCCGCGCTGGTTGAGTAATGACCGCTTTTTGTTTTGCGGCCGGGGTCGGGTGGATCAAGCGCGAGTTTTTTGAAAAGCACATCTGAAAGCTGCTGGGTGGAGTTGATGTTGAAACGATAGCTGGCGAGACGATAAATCTCTTCTTCAAGCGCGAAAATCATCTCGCTGAGTTCTTTATTAAAAGCTTCAAAGAAAGGCAGGTCCAATAATATGCCATTTTCTTCCATCTGTGCCAGGACCGGCACAAGTTTGATTTCCAAATCGCTCATCAGTTTTTCCGCGTTACGCGCTTTGAGGTCAGCTTTGAGTAAGGGCATCAGGCGTAAAGTCATCACCGCGTCGGCAACGGCATAGGGCGCGACACGCGCGATGGGCAAGTCAGCCATACTGAGCTGATTTTTTCCTTTGCCGATGAGTTCTTCGATGGGGGTCATTTCGACACCTAAGCGTACCCATGTTAGGGTTTTGAGGCCTAAATTGCGTGAGTCGGGGTTGATGAGCCATTCGGCTAACATGGTGTCAAAACAGATTGGCTTGACTTCAAAGCCTGCCTGTTTGAGCACGATGAGGTCGAATTTGGCATGGTGGGCGACTTTGCTGATTTCAGGGTCTGCGAGGATAGGCTGAATCGCGGCTTTGATGGTTTCTAAACTAAGTTGTTTCCCTGCGCGGTGACCAACCGGGAAGTAGTAGCCTTTTTCTTCGCTAACTGCCAATGAAAAGCCCACTAAACTGGCAGACATTGGGTCAAGCGCGGAGGTTTCGGTATCAAATGCCATAATGCTTGCCTGGCGGAGGTCTTGTACTGCCAGGTTTAGTTTTTCAGTGCTGTCAACAATAACCGTTTCAAAATCAGTTTCAATCGGACTGGCATCAATTAAGGCATCAGATTGTTCTAAAGCCTCATTCCCAAAAAGGTCAGCTTGCACAAAGCTTTGATTTGAATATTGTGGATAGCTTGTTTGTGGGGAAGTATAGCGTTCGCCTAATTTTTGAAGCCGGCGAATTAAGGTGCGAAATTCAAGCTCTCTAAAGAGCTCCTCTGCCGCTTGAGGCTCAAAATTCTTACAATCAGCCTGATTGAGGTCAAGGCGTACCGGTAAATCAACAACGATACGCGCCAGGGTTTGGCTAAGGTAGGCCTGGTCTTTTTGTTCAGTCAGGGTTTCTCCCACCTTGCCGGGTACCTCAGAAATATGGTCGTAGAGATTATCTAAAGTGCCGTAGCTATCCAGTAGTTTGGTAGCCGTTTTGGGGCCCACACCACGCACGCCGGGAATATTATCTGAACTGTCTCCCATGAGCGCTTTGAGGTCAACCACTTGTTCGGGTTTAACCCCCATGCGTTCCACGACATCTTCGGGGAAGTAGTCTTTGTCTTTGCCGCCTCGTCCTTCGGGGAGGTTGACCACAATTCGGTCGGTGACCAGTTGCAAGAGGTCGCGGTCGCCAGTGATGATTTTGACGCCCAAGCCTTCTTCGTTAGCCGCCCAGGTGGCCAGACTGCCGATGACATCATCAGCTTCGTAATTGTCAAGCTCTAATCGCGGTATTTTGAGCAGGTCAATCATTTCCTGAATGCGCACGATTTGTGAGCGCAGATCATCGGGCATTTTCTCGCGGGTAGCTTTGTAATCTTCAAAAAGGTCATCGCGGAAGGTTCGGCCTTTATCAAAAGCGATGGCGAGGTAATCCGGCTCATCCTGCTCAAGGATTTTTAACAGCGTGCTGGCAAAACCAAAAACACCGGCGGTGGGTTCGCCATCAGTAGTAGCGAAACGCATTGTGCCACCACTGGTTAGCGCGAAATAATTGCGGTAGGCGATGGCGTGACCATCGAGCAAATAGAGCATTTTGGGCATGATAACCTCCGGGTTTGGTTGATTTAGCTGACTTAAGTGTAGCATTTAGAAGATAGTGCCGCAAGGCGGAGGGATTGAATTCACGTAAAAGCATTAGGTGGAAAAAGGTTCGTGTTTTAATCAGTAATGCGACTATAATGAAGGAAATAAATTGGAGAAAAAATGGAAACGATGCACAAAAGACGCGATAAAGTGAATTATTATCTTGACATGGCCGAAGTAGTTGGCAAAAGATGTACATGCATTCGCAAACAATATGGCGCGGTGATTGTCAAGAACGATGAAGTTATTTCAACGGGTTATGTTGGCGCGCCACGCGGACGCAAGAACTGTATTGACATTGGTGTTTGCCGGCGTGAACAGCTTAAGGTGCCCCGTGGCGAACGCTATGAGCTTTGTCGCAGTGTGCATGCTGAGCAAAACGCGATAATCAGCGCGTCGCGCGAGCGCATGTTGGGCAGTTCTTTGTATCTAACCGGCATTGACTTGCAAGATAATGGCAATTATGTTGAAAAGGCCATGCCTTGTGCCATGTGCAAGCGGGTTATCATCAATGCCGGCATTCAAACGGTATATATTCGCGATACCAAAGATGACTATCGTAAGATTGACGTGAAAGATTGGATTGAGAACGACGATTCCCTCGCCGCGGCATTTGGCTATTAGTTTGGCTGTGCGTGGCAGGGTGTTCTCAAAAACAGTTGAAACCTGTCATTCAATGAGCGGATTATGATTTAAAATAAGCAAAGTTAAGAACATTACAGGAGTGAACCATGAAAGAATTTGATGTTGTTGTAATCGGCGCTGGGCCAGGTGGCTATGTGGCTGCCATTCGTGCTTCGCAATTGGGCTTTAAAACCGCCATCGTAGAGAAAAAATGGTTGGGTGGGGTTTGCCTTAATGTGGGTTGCATCCCTTCCAAAGCGCTTTTGCGAAATGCTGAAATTGCCTGGATTTTGCGCAAAGAAGGCAAAACTTTTGGCTTTAAGTTAGACAATCTTGAGCTTGATTACAATGAAGCCTACAAGCGCAGCCGTTCGGTGAGTAACCGTCTTACCAGGGGCATCAGTTTTTTGATGAAAAAGAACAATGTTGAAGTCATCATGGGTAATGCCAAATTGAGCGCGAAAGACACCGTGCAAGTTCAATCTGAAGACGGTGAAACGCTCACGCTAAAAGCCAACAACATCATTTTGGCAACGGGCGCGCATGCCATGGTTATTCCTGGCATGGAACCCGATGGCGAAAAGGTGCTTGATTACGCTGATGCGATTATGCTCGACAAGCTGCCCGAAAGCGCGGTCATCATCGGTGGCGGCGCGATTGGTGTGGAATTTGCCACTGTGTGGAGCGGTTACGGCGTGGACGTGCACGTGGTTGAGATGTTGCCCCATATCTTACCCAACGAAGACGAAGAAGCCGCCAGCGAACTGGCAAAAGCTTTCCGCAAGCGTGGCGTTAAGGTGCATGCCGGCACGAAGGTGAAATCGGTGACCAAAACCGAAACCGGCACGGACGTGCTTTTGGAAAGCGAAAAAGGTGAGCAAACGCTTAGCGCGGATGTAACCTTAGTGGCGGTTGGTTTTAGACCTAACTCGCAAAATCTGGGGCTTGAAGAAGTTGGCGTGGCGGTAAACAGACGGGGCTTTGTGGAGATTGACGAACGCATGGCAACCAACGTATCCGGCATTTGGGCGATTGGTGACCTGACCGGCAAGCTGCTGTTGGCGCACACCGCCTCGACACAAGCCGTTATTGCGGCTGAAGCCATCGCCGGTTTGGATACGCCGGTTTTGGACTACCGCATGATTCCCCGCGCGACCTTTACCACACCACAGGTTGCCTCATTTGGTT
>CAZTEP010000128.1:0-4575 GCA_964612325.1 uncultured Anaerolineaceae bacterium | reverse complement strand
CCGTGCTCTGGACGTACTCAACACCCCACAAATGGCTCGTACACGGCTCGCTATCAACAGCGCTGGGGAGTTAATGTTTACCCTCGTCCAATTGAATGACCTGATTTTGCCCCCAAGTCGCGATTTCAACCTCTATCGCCACTGGCGAAAACAATATTTAGACCTTATCCAGGAAGGTAACATAGCCAGCATCCGGGAACACATTCAATCCATCGAAAGCATTCATCCCCTGTTAAGCTGGTTTGACGAACTGCTCAAACGCGATACAGACTATTTTAAGGTGAGCGATTCGCAAAGATGGTAAAATATCCTCTCTAAGGATTGTTAATGAAAGAAGAAATATTAGATTCAACCACCGGCCTTTATTTGGCCGAGGCTCTTGATACATGGTTTAGCATAGGCCATAAAGATATCCCCGTACCCGAAGCGGCAGGCTCCAGCGCGCGGGTCTTTTTACTAAAACACGCCACCGGGCAGTTAGACTGGCCACAGTCTCCAGCCTTTAAAGTGATGCGCCACGATAAAATCACCTATGCCTCTCCCCTTTTTCGTGAAGAATTTAAGATTCTAAGCCGGCTCAAAGGCATAGACGCGATTACCCCCATGCTACAAGGCGGCTATTTAAAACCCGCTCCCGGCACCTTCTGGCCCGAAGAACTTCCACCAAGTTCTAAAATAATGGAACTACAAGGTGGCGGACAGAACATTAAAGGCCAATTAGCGTTGTTTAATACCGACGAAGCAGATGAAATCTTAGCACAATTTGATGAACGCCTTCAGGATGGCTGGTTGCCTTTCCTCATTCTCGAACGTCGCTGGGAAGACAATTTATATATGTTATGTGATGCAGGCTATACACGCGGTAGTTTCATTCAAAATTTAAGCATGAAACAGGTGCTCGATATCGCCATCCAAATTTGCAGCATCCTCGAAAAAGCTCACGCTCAAGGTGCGGTCTTCATGGACCACAAACTTTTACATTACTATTGGAATGATATTCGCCAAAAAGTCATCATCTTAGATTGGAATATAGGCCGATGGTTAGGCGATAATCCCGCGCCGGAAATCATCCGTGATGACCTTCTGCAATTCAGCGCGCGTGCCTTACACCATCTCTTTACCGGACAACAGGCTCCTGGAGCGGCCGTTGTTGGTGGCAACCGTCCCGATGAAATCGCCAATTCACCCAAACATTTCAAAGCTTCATACTCTTTTGATATTCAAAACAGACTGAACGATGACGAAATGCGTTTCCTTGAAAAAGCGCTTGATGGCGGTTTTAGCACAGCCTCAGAAATGAAACTTGCTCTGGGAATGCTGGCTGCTAAACGATAGTAATCAAGGTGTTATATAGAGGACAAAAATGATAAAAGCCCTTATTAAACAAACCCAAAAAGTGCTCGCCAGTCCAGACCCAAGCGATGAAGCTCTCGCAAATGCGACTAACGAGCTTTCATCACTTTTAGAAGCCGTTTCAACCGGACGAATCAGCAATATAACAAACATCGATGATCTTGAAGAGGCTGAACGGCTGATGCGCGAGCTCAAACGTGAAATAAACCGTCGCCAGGCTGGCCGACCGAGTGCTCAAACCACTAAACCTCAAATGGCACAAAGCCAGGATACATCCCCAATACCTCTTCAGACTGGACCTGCCCAGACAGAACCCATTTTAGAAAGTCCTGTCGCGCCACCGCCGGTTTTCTCCCCAATTCTTCAGAGCGAAGCCTCAAGCGGGTTGGATAATGACCCTTTGCGCCGTTTCTTCCAGTCTACCCACGACCCAGAAGCAGAACGCCTCATGGACCAGGCTGAAGAAGCCTTTTACAAAGGCAATTACCAGGTCGCTATTCCACTTTATGAAAAAGTCATCCAAATGGAACCTGGCTGGCAACGCGCTCAGGAACATCACGCTGAAGCAGAAGAATATCTTCGTTCGGGTAATATTCCCAGCGTCGCTTTGCCCCCGGAAGCGGGTAAAGCTTATGGTAAAGCCCAAAGCGCGGCTCGCGTTTTTAGGTATCAAATCGCCCTGAATTATCTCGATGAAGCCTTCGACCATCTTGAAGAAGCCGGCATCAAACGCTGGCGCGAAGGCGAAGACCTGCGTCATGACCTTGAAAACCAAATGCAGGCATATGATGTCTACAAAGAAGGTCTCAATCTTTTGAGTCTGGGTGAATTACAACAAGCCCTGGGTAAAATCCAAACAGCTGCCAGCGCTGTTGCGATTCCGGAATACATCGACAAAGCCAATGAAGTACGCGCGGATCTGAACACCATAAACGAAATCAGCGATGTCGTTAGCATGAGTGGGAAAATCCCCCCAGCGATGTTGGCCGATTCAAAAGCTAAATTAGAGCGTATTCGCATGAAATATGGCGAAATCGAGCAAACAAGGCGTTTACGTACTAGACTCGACCTCATGATTCCTGCAACCATTCAAAACCTGCTTGACAACACCAAACGCCTGAAACAAGAGGCCAACGACGCACCTACCGCAAATATTGCCAGGCAAAAAGTTGCTGGTGCCCGCGAAAATCTTGACCTTTTACGCCAACTGGATGCCTACGATGCTGAAAGCCTCTCTCTTGAAGATGAAATCAGCCGGCTTGAAACCGATATAGACAGTAACCTTGACGCCATTAAACGTGCCAAAGAAACCTTTGAAACCGGCAACAAGTTTTTTGCCCTGGATTCCTGGAAAATCAGCCGCAACGCCCGTAAACGCTTCCCCCAAGACCCCGAAGTGCTTGAGCTGAAACGCAACTACATTCCCAGTTATGCCATTATGGTTTTGGCAATTGTGGTTATTTTATCCATCCTCGCGATTGCTTTAAACACAGGCATTCCCCGTATCAAAGCCAACATTGCCGCGACTAATCTTGCCAAAACGCCCACCGTTACCAACACTCCCACGGTCACCCATACGCCGACCGTTACACACACACCCGAGCCAAGCCTCACACCCACCCCTTACCTTTCACCAACACCAACCCTCACAATTACACCTACCCCGGTTGCGTATGTGAGTCCAGTAAGGCAAATTTGGGTGCGTACAGGATGTTATGCGGATTACATCAGCTATGGCAGTGTACCGGTTGGAACACAACTAACCGTCATGCCCATGACAGAACGGGTTTTTGATGCCTTTAATCGGGAGTGCTTGCTCGTGAGCTTCACATCCGGCTCGTATTCCCTCATTGGCTATGTCCTCATTGAAGATGTCAAGCCAATCGAATGATGAAATTACAACAAACTTGAGAGTCTTTTTATATGACTGATATTGAAACAGAGTACCAGGAAACACTGGATTGGATTTATAGCTGGATTGATTTCAGCATGAATCGCCATGTTGACGAAGCACACCGCTTCTTTAAATTAGACCGCATGAATAAACTCATGGAGCTTTTGGGATGGCCAAACCGCAATTATCCATCAGTCCATGTTGCCGGCACCAAAGGTAAAGGCTCAACAGCCTCATTCATCGCGGCAGGTTTGCGCGCATCAGGTTACAAAACAGGCCTCTATACCTCCCCTCATCTGGTCGATTTTCGTGAGCGCATTCAAATTGATGGCATTCAAATTTCAAAAGAAGAGTTGGTTGCCCTGGCAAACGAAATGCGCCCGCGAACAACCCTGGTGAACGATGTTACAACCTTTGAACTTACCACCGCCATTGCTTTTCAATACTTTGCCAATCAAGGTGTCGATATTGTGGTGCTGGAAACTGGTTTGGGTGGTCGTTTAGACGCTACCAACATTGTTGACCCAATTGTCTCCGTTATTACACCTGTTTCATACGACCATATGAACGTTTTAGGCAACACTCTGAGCGAAATTGCCCATGAGAAAGCCGGCATCATCAAACCCCACCGCCCAGTCGTTATCGCACCTCAGATCGAAGAAGCTGAAGCAGAAATATTGCGCATGGCCAAAAGTCTCGACGCGCCTGCCATTATTGTTAAGCAGGAATTGGCCTGGGAAAGTATCTCCCACACGCTCGATTTTCAAAACATCACCATTAAACGAAAAAAACAGGTCCAGCAAAACCCCAACCGACTTTTTCCAATTACCATTCAAACTCCTCTACTCGGTCAACACCAGGCTGATAATGCGGCTACCGCCTTGGCTGCTCTTGAAATTTTGGATACCTCAGGGTTTAAGCTCGATAAAGAAAAAATCCAAAACGGCTTTCATAATGTTCATTGGGAAACCCGTTTTGAAATTTTACGTAAAGAGCCTCCTCTAATTACCGACGCCGCACATAACGGCGATTCGATAGAAAAACTAATCAAAACCCTCGATGACTATTTCCCGGGACTTCCTTTCATCCTCATTTTCGGTGCTTCCGCAGACAAAAGTCTGAAAAGTATGTTGGATATCCTCATGCCCCGTGTTGAAGCGGTAGTTTGCACCCAATCTATTCATCCCCGCGCGGCAGATGCCTTTGCCTTAAAATCCATTATTGAGCCGTATGGCAAACCGACCTATGCTGAAGCACAAGCCGAAGCCGGTCTGGCAAAAGCACTCGAACTTGCCGGCGACAACAATGGTATTATCGCCACAGGCAGC
>CAZTEP010000127.1:0-4626 GCA_964612325.1 uncultured Anaerolineaceae bacterium | reverse complement strand
CATCGGTGGGTTGAGGAGCAGCCCAGCTGGTGTTGGAAATGGGGTAGTTAATAACAGAAGCACCTTCGCCGTAGTAAGAATTGACAGCCAAATCGCGGTGAACCGCGTAAATGGTCGCGAATGCTTTACGCAAATTCTTAGAAGCGTCTGAGCCGGGTTCGCCATTAACATTGACAGTATCAGCGTTGATACCGATATAGCCATAACCTAAGTTATTAACCATCTTCATGACCATCACGTCGCCGTCCAACTCGCCATTGCTGTTATAGCCCTTAACTTCTTCCATATTGGTCTTGGATGGTGAGAAGTTACCAGCGTCAGCATCACCAGTGTTCAAAGCGGACGCAACTTCAGCGGAAGTGGATTCCTTGAATTGGATTTCTTTGATCTTGGGGCAGCCTCTGTAATAGTATTCGTTGGCTTCGAAAACAACGACGCGGTTATCGTACTTGATGAACTTGTAGGGGCCTGCGCCCATGGGTTTGGCGGTGAGGCTTTCTTGTTTGCTCAAATCACCGAAGGGGAAACCAAATTGGTTGTTTTCGTAATTGTATTGGTCTTTGTTACCGTAGTAGTGCAAGGGGGTAATGCTAACACCAAGCACAGAGTAGATAGCGGGGGCTGAGAAGCCATCCAACACAACCTGCACGGTGTAATCATCAAGCTTGGTGATACCAGCAATGTTGGGCACGCCTTCGTCACCGGTTTCTTCGTCTTGGGGACCCCAGATTTTGATGAATTCCATTTCAACAATGTTGAGGATATCAGAGTTACCAGTAGCGGTTTCGGTTTCCCAGGCAGTTGCTAAATCGCCTTCATAAGCCAAGGTAATTTCGCGGTTGTAGTCTTCAGCGGTTGGGAATTGCTCAACCATGTCATATTCGTCACCGGATGCGGCAATAAATTTGTAGCCAGCTTCTTCGGGGCATTCTTCGTCTTCGCCAACTTCTTCGGCACAGACAACGTCACCAAAACCCCAGAGAACCATACCTAAAACTGCCTGCAAGCCTTCGCTTTCGCGGACTTCATCTGCAGTTTTATGAAGGAAGGCTTCAGCATATCTGTCGGCATATCTGGAAACAACGTAGTTAATAATGGCCTGGGATTCTGCCACACCGAATTTTTCGATTTCAGCCCAGTAGCCATCCTGGAGTTCTTTGGACCAGGCATCAGCGTCAGTCCATTCGTGGTCAGGACCAGCTGCGTAGATATCTGCAGCAAATTTGGTATAGCGTTCCAAAACCGCGGTTGGGGTTTGGGTTTGGTATTCTTTAAGACCAACGATGGGGTATGAGCGAAGGCTCGTGGAACCAACATAGGAAGGATCCAAGTAGGTGTAGTAGGTGAAGATGACGTCATCAGCGGTAACAGGTTCACCGTCAGAGAACTTCATACCAACGCGTAAGCGAGCGGTATAGATAGTCTGATCAGCAGCTTCATCAATAACCTGGCTCAGATTCGCGGTACCCTTATATTCGTAAGGAACATCGTTATAGGGAATGATTTCACCTTCGATACCGTTCATCACGATTTGGCCCAAGCGGTCAGTGGTCATAAGACCAATCTGGGTCATGCCTGCAACGTCAGCATCATAAGCAGTTTCAGAGAAGAAGGGACTGAATTTTTCTGAGAACTGTTCATAGGCGACAACAAAGGGGGTATTGATTGTCGGAGCAGTGGGCAGGTCGGGACCGAATGGTTCATCTTCAAAGACGATGGGTTCGGGTTCCGGTTCGGGTTCGGGTTCCGGTTCGGGCTCCGGTTCGGGTTCCGGTTCCGGTTCGGGCTCCGGTTCGGGTTCCGGTTGAACTGGTTCAACAGGTTCAACAGGTTCTGGTACGTCTTTAGTGTCACAAGCGGCAAGCATGCCAGCAAACAACACAGAGACAAGCAGAAGGGACAAGATTCGTGTAAATTTACTCATATTTTCTCCTATTCTCCATTAGAATTTGTTTTATTATAATCCATGAGACGGCCTTCTGTCAATTATTTTTTCATCAATAACTGATTTGACCGGTTTATTTTGTTTTTTAGGGACCAATCGACAGCAAAATAGCTTTTTTCGTTAGACTAAAAGCTTTTGACGGTTTTGCTATGGTCACAATTCAACTGTTGAATCAAGTTTTTCTATTTTAATCTTTTGGCTTTGCAATCGCGCGACCAGTGCCAGGCAAAAAACTATCAGTTCAGCTGTCAAAAAAAGCAGATCAAGGTAATAATCTGACTGCCTGAAGAAAATCAGATAGACAAGAGCTCCCAAGACTGCGATGCCCGCAAAAACAGCTGTAAGTAAGCTGGTTAGTTTCACGCGATCGAAGCTTAAACCTATCACCTCCAATCGATAGTGTTGCTTTTTTTTAGGAAGTCGAAAAACGCCGAATCCCCAATACAAAAGCGGGAAAAAAGTAGCCACATAAGGCAAAACTACATATAATACGTGCCCACCCGCATTATTAAGAAAACCAACCGTTATATGAATGATTAGAATAAGAAAAAATAAAAGAAAGCTATTAAGACGGTACTTATTCAACCCTGTCTGGTCAAGTGAAACATCAAAGTAATCTCCCCGATAATGCATCTTTCGGGTTTCACGGCCTTTGTCATCATATTCATAGACCACTTCATAAGCATTGATGTACTTTTTACGACTCATCGTTTTTGTCCCAGAGCTTTTCAGACTGCGCCCGTTCAGCATGCTCATCACGCGACATTTTGGCAAAGGTGAAAACACCCATCATCCCAAGAAACAACCCGCTTACCAAAAAAATATACGACAGAAAATCAATCCAAAGCCAGGCTGGCAGGATTTCTGCCAGCCTTAGTCCTGGTATGATGACACTCAAAACCAATAGAATGCCACCAGCTATCATCATGCTTTTCGCGCTAAACCGAAACAATCGAGCGGTCCTTTAAGGCTTATTCGTTCTCAAAGCTGCGAATAATTGGCTGATCTCTAAAGAGCCAGCAGGCAACCAAGTGGTCTTCTGCCAGGTCGAACTCAGGAGGCCGCTCAACTTCACACAAATCAGGAATCATGTGCGGGCAACGCGGATGAAAACGACAACCCTTGGGTGGAGTCACCAGACTTGGCGGTTCCCCAGGTGGCACATCCTGAAATTCGTCCACATTCTTGGGGTCAGGGTCAGACGTAGCTGCCAAAAGCGCGTGGGTATAGGGATGCGCGGTCTTATTAATCAGATCAGATTCCTGTGCCTTTTCAATCACTTGTCCTGCGTACATCACGTAAATGTATTCCGAAAAGTAACGCACGGTAGCCAGGTCATGGGTAATGTAGATAACCGCCAGATGATGTTCTTCTTGCAAGGCACGTAAAAGTTTGAGGATTTCAACGCGAACAGAAGCATCCAACATTGAAACCGGCTCATCAGCCACCAACAAAATCGGGTCCAAAATCATCGCGCGGGCGATGACGATACGTTGTTGCTGGCCACCACTGAGTTGGTGAGGGAACTTTTCAAGAAAGTCCTCAACCGGTGTCATGCGCACTTCTTCAAGTACTTTAACGACACGGTCAAAGCGTTCTTGTTTGTCCTTGACACCATTGACCTTCAAAGGCTCTTCAAGAATAGTTTGCACATTCATGAATGGAGCCAAAGCACCATAGGGGTCCTGTTGCACGTAGCCTATTTTTCGACGCACATTTTTGAGATCATTGGCTTTAAGATCATTGATGATTTCGCCATCAAACTCGATTTCACCGCTGGTGGGTGTATTAAGGCGCAAGATGGTCTTCATCAGACTTGTTTTACCGCAGCCAGATTCACCAACAATGGCAATCGTTTCGCCACGGCGCAAGGTGAGGTCAACACCATCCACCGCGCGAACAAAACCGGCATGTTGAAAACCACGTTTGCGAAGTTCAAAATATACTTTGAGGTCGCGGATGTTCAAGACGAAACCGTCTTCATCACCTTCAATTGCCTCGACTTCAAATTCTTTTGCGTAGTCTGTCATACTATTCACCTTGTCCTTCATAAAGCCAGCAAGCAACCCAGTCATTGCCAAATACGGTTGTAGGCGGTTCTTCCTCACATTTATCAAACCGTTTCGGACAGCGGTCCTTAAATCGGCAACCCGTGGGTGGATTTATCAGTGATGGCGGTTTACCTTCGATAAAATGAGGTTCTTCGCGTTCGCGCAATCTGGGCACACTGGCCATTAACGCCTGAGCGTAGGGATGACGGGGTTTGCTAAAGAAGCGATGCGACTCGCTAACTTCAACGATTTTACCCGCGTACATCACGGCAACAATATCAGCAAGTTCAGATGAGGTTGAGATATCGTGTGTAATCAGGATAAAACTGGTTTCAAGATTGGCTTTGATGCGCTTAAGCAGGTTGAAGATATTGGCTTGAGTCAAAACATCCAACGCCGAAGTAGGCTCATCCAAAATGACCAAATCGGGACCTGTGACCAGGGCCATGGCAATTGCCACACGCTGGCGCATGCCACCGGAAAGTTCAAAGGGATAGCGGGTCAAAAAGTCAACCGGCACACCCACATTGCGGAACATCACCGCGGCTTGTTGCATAGCTTCTTCTTTGGGCATGCCATAGTGTACCAACATTGGTTCAGCCACCTGATCACCCACCCGCAAAACTGGGT
>CAZTEP010000126.1:0-4672 GCA_964612325.1 uncultured Anaerolineaceae bacterium | reverse complement strand
CCTAATAAGCGATGAACCACCTGACCACTAACATCATGAGCGGCGCACCAGTGGAGTTTTTCAACGCCGGCAGCATCTTTATCGTTGTTCATATCAGCAATAGCCGAAAAGATTTTTATTTGAAGGCAATCTTTCCAACGACTTGCGTAAAGGTCGGTTAAGGTTTTTAGCAAAGTCGCGTTTGCCATTTGCAAGATTATGCGTAAATGTAAAATAGCGGGTAATGGTAAGCTGGGGTTATGTGAAAGGGATTCTAAAATGGCTTTTTCAGCAGCTGCGAATTCTCCACTTTCAAATTCGTTACGAGACTGGATGAGCGCTGATAACCATGGTGACATCGGTTTATCATTCGAGATGCTTCTGTTTAGGTAACTGAGAGCTGTTTCATATTCAATATTAACATGATTGGTAAGACGATTGTAGAGTGTGACGGCTTCGGTAAACTCAGGATCAAAACGTATTAATCGCTCTACGGTGGCGAGAGCCATCTCTTTGTCGCCTAATTCAGCTAAAACTGAAGCATAAATAAAATTGACTAAAAGATCGCCTGGAAAACTGGCCATCCAAATAAGACAAGCCTGACGCACGAACTGAAATTCGCGGTTACTCATCGCGGTTTGTACCAGAGTGAGGAATTTACTCCTTCGGACAATCATGATATCTTCGGTGTTTCGCATGGGTGTTGGTCTCATTTACGTTTTCCCTCTTGGAGATTATTTACAAGGTTTTGCGCGACGATGGCTGCCAGTTGTCGGCGGATGCTTTGGTCAGTGGGAGCAAGTTGCGCCGCTTGTTGTAACATAAGCTCTGCGCTGCGGAAATCGCGGCTGGCTTTATATGCGTTAGCGGCCTGCACATAAGGACGGGGATCTTTGCTGACTTGTTCAATCGCTTTGTTATAGATACTAATGGCCTGGTCATTCAGACGTTGGTCTTCAAAACTTAGACCCATTTCAAGGTAAGCTTCAATCAGGCTCGGTTCAAGCTCAAGTGCTTGCTTTAAGAAGAGTTGAGCTTGTTCATGTGCGCCATTATGACGACTGAGGGAGCCAAGTGCCAGGAGTGTTTCTGGGTTAGCAGGGTCTAAGCGCAAACTTTTACTTAGGGTCTTTTCAGCATTTTTTTGTTGATCAGCTTTTAGTTGATATTCCGCGAGCAAGTTTAACACAGATGGATAATCTGGATGTTCATGGGCAAGGTTTGTAGCCATGCGTAGTCCAACACCTGGATTCTCACGGGCTTCTATGCGAACGCGGTAAATTTCGAAAGAAATCGGATCTTTAGCAATTAGCATGGCATCGATTGCCAGTTTTTTTGCTTCATCAAAAGCTTGTTGAACAATTAGCGTTTCGATTTTTACCTTTAGTGCCCGTTCACAGTTGAGCGAACTGTCAATAGCCCGGTTTGCATAGCTTAGCGCTTTGTCGTAATCGCGCGCGATGAAATGTAACTCAGCCAGAGATTCAAGATATTTATGTTCATCCGGTTTTTGCAGGTAAAGTTCGTTTAGATAAGCAATCGCCTTTTCGTTTTCGCCTAATTTACGGTTGATTTCACTTAATGCCTCAAGAACCTGAATATTGTTGTATCTTAGGTTGTTGGCTTTTTCATAATGGTTTCTTGCAGTGTGATAATCCTTTTGGAGATATTTAACTTCACCTAAAGCCTGCCAATAAGGAGCGTGATTAGGTTCAAGACCAAGAGCTTCTTTAAAGCTGTCTTCAGCATGGCTTAATTCAGCATTTTCTTTGTAGTTTTTTGCTCGTTGAGCTAACCATTCTGGTTCATCAGGCCAAACACTTAAGGCTTGTGACCATGACTCACTGGCAGCCTTGTGATCATTGCCATATGCGATTGCCCTTGCAGCGTAGTGTAAAGCTTGATTCTTTGCTTTAATAGGCAATTCTTCCAGCATCTCAAGCGTTTTCTCTGGGTGTGTGGTAAGTTGGTTTAGCGCATATTGGAAGCGTAACTTTTCATTATGTGGGAAGTTCGCCAGAATTAAAGCGATTTGGTTTGGGTTACTAATGTAGTTTAGCGCGATAGTAGCTAAGGCCTTGTCTTCAAGTAGTCCATGAAGGTCAGTATCATTTAATGATTTGTTAGCGAAGACTACCTGTCCGATTGTTTCGAGGATTTGTGCGTATGGCTGGTCAAAATGACGCTTTATGATGTTTAATTGCTCTTCAAAAAGCGATTGATCGGTTTGATATGATGAAACAGGCTTGGGCAGGTGGCGTTGAACAAATAATGCCTCAGCATTGGCTTTTACCATATTCTTTTCGCAGAGATACGTGGCGAAAGCTAAGTTAACCCTGGGGTTGGTCTTGAAAGTTTGCAGGCTGCGTTTGAATAGAAAATCGGCAAAATTCCAATCTCGCATTTGCCAGGCTACTTTGGCAATTGCTACATTTCTCAGGATTTCTGAAAACTGTTCGGATATAGACCGAACTTTAGCTGTTTCATCACTTTCGTTTATATATCGGTCTTTCATAACCTGGAGGAATGCCAGACTTTGATATTCCTGGTCATCCAAGTCTGCCAAAAGCGCTGTGACCGCCATACAAATGGGGTCTGGATCCGATTTGTCAACGAAGTGTTCTATGAACAAATTAGCTTTGGTAAATTCATCATCCAGGATGGCATCTAAAGTTAGCAGTTTTGCGATTTCATGGTCAGTTTCATTGAAGGATTCGAGCTGATTAAGATTGTCTAAAGCTGTCTCTAATTCAGTTTTGTCAGAGCAAATGAATGCTAATTCAATATTTAGTCGCTGAGCTAAAGGATTATTCGCTTCTGTCTTAAGTGCAAGTTGTGTGGCTTTGACTGCCTCTGGATAGTTGGCGGTTGCCCGTTGTAGTTGAGCCACGCGCAAGTACGCACCTGCATTGTTGAAAGGCAGATAATCACCTTCCGCTGTCTGGCTTGGGTCAAAGCTGGTTTGCAGATAATCCAATTGCCCCTGTTCTAATCTTCGCAGGATTGGTTCTAACGCTTCAAGCGCGGGAATATATTGGCCTAAAGTGGTATAAACGTCAGAGCGTAAGAGATTGAAACAACTCTGTTGAGCATGTTTTGGTCTGATGCTTTCAAGGAAGTTTGAAGCAATTTGAGCTGCGCCTAAATCGAGTAAGACATAAATCATCTCGCTGCTCTCGTTAAAGCTCATGTTATTGTTTTCGCTAATCGCTCTTTGCAAAATGTGGATGGCTTGGTTCTCTTCGTTCATGCGCGAATAGAGCATTGCGATGTTCAGGTAGTCTGAGCTTGAGAGAACTGCTGTTTCTAACATTCTGCTAAGTGTAATTTTTGATTCATCAATGGCCGCATTGGCTAAATAGACACGTGCTAAGGTAAGATGTAAAATTTGTTCACCAGGTTTGCTAAAGATCGCTTCTTTTAGTGCTTGAATAGCGTCATGTGGTCGGTTGTTTTCAACCATGAATTTGGCATACCAAAGTACATTGTCGGTGTCGGTCAAAGAAAGGCGCAAAGCGTTCTGCGCTGTTTCGATGGCTTCATCAATCAAACCTGATTTGACATAAGCCTGAGATAAAACGTGCCTGGAAGTAAGATCTTCGGGGTTAAAACCGATTGCTTCTTGAAGGGCAGTCATGCTGATATCTTCAAGACCCAAGTCTAAAGCAACGATACCAATTTGCCTTTGTAAATGCTGATAAAAACGGGGCGCCTTTGCCTCAGGGAGGTCAAGCAAGTAGACGTAATCTTCATAGGCTTCTTCAACTTCACCCAATTTGGCTTTAACATCTGCTTCCAAAAGTCTCATTTCAAAGTTGGCTTCATAAGTCGCGTTACGGTCTTGAAGTGACGGTAAGAGGGTTTCTAAATCCTCTAAAGCCTGTTTTTTGATTTTTTCATCGGACTGACATTGGGTGAGGAGACAATTCATGTATGCCTGAAGAGCTTCATTAGAGCGCAGGCTTTGCCAGGCGAATTTGTAAATTGCCAGAGCACGCTGACCTTCCTTTTTGGCTGCGAGGGTGTTGGCGAGTACTAATGCCAATTTTGGGTCGCTGTTGAAATCGTTTTCAAACGCCTGAATGTTTTCCCAGGCATCGTCAATATAGCCTTGTTTGAGCAGTCCACTGGTTAGGGCAATGCTGGCTTCAAGGTTTAATGGGTCAAGTTGTTTGGCTTGCTTGAGCGTTGATGTCGCTTCGGAAGCATGGCCTTGATTAAGATAAAGTTTGCCGAGAGCGGTCAAAATTTGAGGGTCATCAGGTAAAGCTACCCGGGCACGTTGAAGCGCGATGAGCGCTTGCTCTTCTTCGCCAAGAATGGTCCAAATTCGCGATAGAGAAAGCCAGCTGTTGGGTTTCTCGGGTGCGAGCGCGGAGGCTTGATAGAGAATTCCCCGAGCTTCTTCTGTTTGATCACTCTTGATCAGTGCTTCACAGAGAATGACCAAAGCCTCGCCGTCAAAGGCATCTTGTGCCAGGAATTTGCGTGCGATTGGGACGGCAATTTCGGGTTGGCCAGCATCGATCGCAAGATTAGAATAGAATAGTAAATCTTCACGTGAAGCTTGTGTTGAGGCTTTGATGATTTCACCGAATGTCTGTAGTGCTTTCTGAGGTTCTATGGCCTTAATGTATAGCTTGGTGAGATTAACTTTGTGTTCTAAGTCTTCGGGTTCAAGCGCGACCAAAAG
>CAZTEP010000125.1:0-4706 GCA_964612325.1 uncultured Anaerolineaceae bacterium | reverse complement strand
ACTATTTCGCGGGTTCCAGAACGATATCCTTTAACTACTTATTATTATGAACAATTGATGGGCTGTCCGGAAACTATTGATGTTGTCACTTGCTATAACATCGCGGAACCGGATATGTTTGAAGGTAACCTTGGCTTTGAATTATATAAAACCTTTACTTCTTACCCGACTCTGTTTGGCATAGAGTTCAATGACCAATTCGCGGAGGAGGCTTTCTCGGTTTATGACCATCCAAAAGTCATTATATTTAAAAAAACAGAAGATTTTGAACCAAAGCTTTTAGACAAATTGGATACGATTGATTTAAATAAGGCTGTATTCCTTACACCAAAAGAAGCGCATAGTTACAAAGCACCGAAAGATGGCGAAAAGAGTTTGATGCTGAGCGACTCAGCGCTTAGCATACAACAATCTGGGGGTACCTGGTCTGAGCTTTTTAATCGGGAGGACTGGCAAAACCGCTCACAAGTTGTTTCAGTGCTTATTTTTTATCTGTTCGTGACTTTATTGGGCTGGATTGTTTTTCCAATCACGCATATTGCGTTTAAGGGATTGTTTGACCGTGGATATGCTTTTTCAAAAGTGATAGGTTTGCTGTTGTTCGCTTGGGTCGCGTACACATTTGGGTCGCAAGGCGTTTTAGTTACACGGTCTTTTTTGTGGATAGTATTGCTACTGATATTGCTCATTAGCGCAATAATTACATGGTTCACAAGAAGAGAACTTGTCGTTAGCATCAAATCGAATTGGAAGCAATTCATTGTCATTGAAGCATTTGGCCTGATAACTTTTCTCTTCTTTCTGTGGATACGCTATCTTAACCCTGATTTGTGGCACCAGTGGAAAGGTGGAGAAAAGCCAATGGATTTTTCGTACCTGAACGCTGTAATAAAGAGCGATATTTTTCCTGCTTATGATCCTTGGTTTGCGGGTGGTTATATCAATTATTATTATTATGGCCAGGTCATTGTGGGAATGCCGGTAAAAGCGCTCGGTATTGTTCCGTCGGTTGCATATAACATTATTCTTCCGCTTTGGTATTCTTTGCTGATGATAGCCACTTTCAGTGTAGGTTGGAATATTAGCAGGCATATTAAACAGAAAGAAACTGAAAAGCTATTTGGTGTTTCTTTTTGGACCGGAATTGCGAGTGCTCTTTTAGTAGGTTTCCTTGGCAATTTAGGTGAAATGAAAGTCATATCTGATGCTTGGGTTTTTCTTGGTTCACAAGGGAAAGCTTTGCAGGATTTGAGTTTGAGTCAGAGAATCGTTTCATTGTTTAAGGGTATTGGCGCTACTTTCAAAGGGCAGAGCTTGCCAATTCCTCCAGGTAATTGGTACTGGAACCCGAGTAGAACCATTCCAGGTGAGCCAATAACGGAGTTTCCTTACTTCACATTCTTGTATGGTGATTTACATGCACATTTGATTGCTTTACCGATTGTGATGTGCTCGGTTGGGTGGTCATTATCTTTGTTGTTCCAAAAAATTGAACTTGGCGGTGCAAAACTGAAGCATATAATCGGTTTGATTATCAATTTTATTGTCGGGGCATTAATTATTGGCGCATTAAAACCGACAAACACCTGGGATGTTTATACCTTCTTCGCTTTGGCAGCTTGTGTTCTTGTTTACATAATTATGCGCTATGGTGTGGGATTAAAGTTGCCCAAAACACGCGAATGGCAATCAAGACTGGTGTTTTCAGTAATTGCTGTTGGTCTTTTGTATGGACTGAGCATGTTGATGTATAACGCCTTTAATAGTCATTTTATGCCTGGATTTACTAAAATCGGATTTTGGGAGGGAGATCGTACTCCCATAACCTCCTATTTTTTGCATTGGGGATTGCCTCTCTTTATCCTGGTAGGCTGGTTCATTTGGGAAAGTATCAAGTGGGCAAAAGATACAAAAATTTCAGAATTACGCGCATTAAAACATTTTAATCAGTTGATGTTAGCCATAGCCATTGCGAGTGTTGCACTGTTGATTGTGTTGCTCACGTTAAAGGTATCGGTTGCAATCATAGCTCTGCCAATGTGTGTTTGGGCGTTGTTATTATTGTTGTCTCATCGTCAGTCAGACAGCAAACGTTTTGTTTTCTTTATTATAGGAACCGCCTTCTTATTAACACTTGTGGTTGAATTGGTGCATTTGGTTGGCGATATTGGACGTATGAATGTCGTTTTTAAACTATATATGCAAGCTTGGTTGCTTATGAACATTGCCGCAGGGACTGCTTTAGTGATTATGTTGAATGAAAGGCACCTGTGGAAAGAAAGAACGCAATTGGTTTTTTGTGTTCCATTGCTTGTTTTGTTTCTTTTCGCATTGCTTTTTCCGATTTTTGCCAGTCGCGATAAGGCCACGGACCGTATTTCTCTTGAAGCACCACATACATTAGATGGAATGAAGTACATGGAAAGCGCTTCTTATCATCTTGACGGTATTCGCATGGATTTAGGGGAAGATTACCGCGCGATTATGTGGTTGCAAGAAAATGTGGTGGGATCGCCGGTTATCCTTGAAGCACAGGCCTTTGAATATCAATGGGGTAATCGGTTTACTGTTTACACTGGTTTGCCAAGTGTCGTTGGATGGAATTATCACCAACGTCAGCAACGTGCTATTTGGGCCAATAACGATGTCTGGGACCGAGTTGACCGGGTGAACCATTTTTATCAGACCATCGATATTGACTTTGTGAAGGAATATTTGAAAGAGCATAAAGTCAGTTATATCGTTGTTGGTCAACAGGAACGCATTCGTTATTATGGCGAGGGTTTAGATAAGTTTGAAACCTATCTCGGACAGCTTTGGGATATGGTTTATACTGAAGGTGACACTGTTATTTATAAGGTGCGATGATATGTTTGCTTTTATTAAATGGTTTTTATTTGCATGCTTTTTAGGCTTTGTTTCTTTGCCTCTAAGCTGGCGCCTTTTTACAAAGTTGCCATCCCGAGGGCATTATCTGTCAAAAGCTTTGGGTTTGCTAATCTGGGGCTTTCTGTATTGGATGGCTGTATCGCTCGGAATAATGTCAAATCATCTGTCATCTACAATAAGTATGTTGTTTGTCGTGATTGGCATAAATGTTTGGATTGGTACACGAGTCGGTTGGAAGACCCTGTGGGAATGGTTTAAAGAGAATATAAAATCAATCCTTGTTGCGGAGGGCATCTATTTTGTCTTCTTTGCTTTTTGGACTATCGTTAGAGCTGCTAATCCTGACATAATTCATACGGAAAAGTTTATGGAGATGGCTTTCATTAATGGCATCTTGCGATCGGAAAACTTCCCACCGATGGATCCTTGGCTGTCAGGCTATGGCATTTCCTACTATTATTTTGGCTATGTTTTATCAGCAATGCTTATTCGCATAACAAATGTGGCATCGTCAGTTGGGTATAACTTGGTAAGTTCGTTTTGGTTTGGTTTATCTGCGCTTGGCGCTTACGGTTTAATGTCTGATTTGATTTATTTAACCAAAAAAGAAAAACCTAATGATGCCACAGATAAATTGAAAGAGAACCCAAAAAAGATTGAATGGGTAGCATTGTTGGCTCCAATCATGCTTTTAATTGTTTCAAATTGGTTCGGCGCGTTAGATGTGGCTCATTCACGGGGATTAAGCTGGGATGTAAATACCAACGGAGAGCTGAATTCAGCTTTTTGGACAGATTTTAACATTCCAGAACTTCAAAACCCACCGTTCGAAAGCTCTTGGATTCCAAACCGTGGTGGGTGGTCCTGGTGGCAGGCAAGCCGGGTTTTGCGCGATGAAACCTTAACCGGTAATTCAATTGAAGTTATTGACGAATTTCCGCAATTTACATTCCTGCTATCTGATATTCATCCTCACATGTTAGGTATTCCTTTTGTGATTTTGCTTATTGCTCAAGCACTGAATGCAATTAATGGCGGGTTTGAGAATAAGTGGCACGAAGAACAGGATAATAAACGATATGATTTGTTAGCTGTATTTCTCAGCGTTTTAAGCCTGGGTGGGATAGCCTTTCTGAATACCTGGGATTTCCCTTTTTACCTCGTATTATTGGCTACGTGTCTGGTATACAGACGCTATCAGAAAAATGGATGGAAAATCCAACGCATTTTTGAGTTCTTTACGATTACCATTATTGGTGGATTATCAAGTGTTGCGTTGTATTTGCCTTTTTACCTGAGCTTTGCTTCACAAGCCGGCGGAATACTTCCAAGTTTGGCGTTTTTTACTCCTGGCACTAACTTTTGGGTTATGTTCGGACCTCTTTTAGTGCCTATTATGCTTTATTTAGTTTATTCCTTTGTTAAAAAGAATGCTTATAAAAATGCTGGTTTGGCAATTGTTTTAACCCTTGGCTTATTTGTTGTTTTGTTTTCAGTTTCTTGGGGACTGGCTTGGATAGCGAATGGCAACCCATCTAATGCCTTTTTGCTGGGATTGCAAGGTGCTTCAAATAGTAGGGAACTACTTGTTGAAAGTATCCTAAAGAGACTAAAAGCACCTGGAACAGCGATAACCTTGTTTTTGATATTTGTTTTTAGTTTGAGTCTCTTGTTAACCAGGGTAAAGGAAAAAGAAATAAATAAACCTGAAGCAGTTGGAATCGAAAGTGAAAAAGGAAAGAAATCGAATATTCAGATTTTTGTTCTTTTCTTGGTTATTTTAGGCGGTTTGTTGCTTATTGCGCCAGAATTCATTT
>CAZTEP010000124.1:0-4715 GCA_964612325.1 uncultured Anaerolineaceae bacterium | reverse complement strand
AGATTTCGCGGAGTGACTGGAGTTCAGACGTGTGCTCTTCCGATCTTTTTCTTTATCAATAACACCAACTACGGTATGACCGGTGGCCAGATGGCTCCCACAACCCTGCCAGGACAGAAGACAAGCTCTTCACCTCTTGGCCGTGATGTGGAAACCCAGGGTTATCCCATTCGTACCGCTGAGATGTTGGCAACTCTTGATGGTGCCAGCTATGTTGTGCGACGCAGTTTACATGATGCACGTAGCATTCGCAATGCTAAAAAGGCAATTCGCACCGCTTTCGAAATTCAAAAGGCTGGATTGGGTTTCTCGATGGTTGAATTTCTTTCTATTTGCCCAACAAACTGGGGTTTAAAGGCACCACAAGCACGAGAATGGCTCAAAGACCATATGTTACCTTACTATCCAGTAGGTGATTTCAAGGTGTCAGAAGAAGCCGAACGTGTCATGAAGGAGGTTAAGTAAGATGCAACATGAAGTAATTATTGCTGGATTTGGTGGTCAGGGTACGTTGTATGCCGGACAGGTTTTGGCCTATGCTGGCATGGATGAAGGCAAGCAAGTAACCTGGTTGCCCTCTTATGGTCCCGAGATGCGCGGAGGTACAGCTAACTGTACAGTTGTGATTTCTGATGATGAAATTGGCTCGCCAACATCATCGCAACCCACCGCGGTAATCGCGATGAACCTGCCTTCGCTTGATAAATACGAAACTATGGTTAAAAGTGGCGGTTGGTTAATCGTCAACGAAGATTTGGTAAACCGTGTGCCCACTCGCGAAGACATCAATGTCGTCATGGTTCCCGCTAATACCATCGCGCGAGAAGTTGGAAACGAACGCGCGGCGAACATGGTGCTTTTGGGCGCGCTTGAATCAAATTTGCATATTTTGCCTGATGGCGCGATTGAAAAATCGCTTGAAGTTAACACAGGCGAAAAACTAAAGAAATTTGTTCCTTTGAATATTGAAGCGATGCGCCGTGGCGCAGAGTATCAACTTTAGCGGAAGTTTTGTTAAAAACGCCGTGGAAGAACTCCACGGCGTTTTTTATTTGTAGAAACCGAGGAATAGTACTAAAGGATTATTAGGATTTGAGGTGTTCAGAAAAAAATAACACCGATGTATTATTGAAAAAGAACTCATGCGAGCCTATACTTGAGGCATAAACTACAAAAGGAGTAAATTCAAAATGAAAAAATTCTTCTCAATCTTAATGGCAATCGCACTCGTACTGGTTATTTTGCCAGTTTCCGGTGCGCAAGCCCAAGCACCAGTCGGTTACGAATCTGCTATCCAGATCCAAAACCTCGCTGATACTGATGGTCTTATCACTTTGACCTTCTTCAACCTTGAAGGTTTTGTTGTTGGTACAGCCGATCATCCTATTGGTGCCAACGAATCAGTGAACTTCTACCGTGGCACCATGCCAATCGCCCCTGGCTTTGATGGTAGCGTTGTTGTGGCTTCAAACGTTCCTACTGCAGGTCTCTCAAACTTAGTTGGTCTTAAAGCCGGTAATACACCTATGACCTATGGCGCGTTCAGTGCTTTTAGTGAAGGTTCACCAAGTGTTTACCTGCCCACTCTGATGAAAGGCAACTACGGTTACAACACTTTCTACTATGTCCAGAACCTTGGCGAAGCAGATGCGACTGTTGACATTACCTACAGCGATGGTCTTACCGCTCAATTGACCGGTATCAAACCTGGCGCTTCCAAGGCTGTCAAACAAGTAGATGAAGCACATGCTGGTAAAGTGTTCTCCGCAACTTTAACCGCAGACCAAAATATTGCTGTGACTGTTGCTCAAACTGGTCCTACCCTCTTGACCTACAACGGCTTTGGAATGGGTACTGTTTATCCCATTATGCCTCTCTTCCAGGCTAATAACTATGGTTACATTACTGGTATTCAAATCCAAAACGCTGGTGGTATGGCAACTGATGTCACAGTTGCTTACACACCCGGTGCTGTTGGAACTGCTTGTACAGAAACCCAAACCATTCCTGCTGGCGAATCCCGCACCTTTGGTCTTACTGCTTTCAAAGGCACGTCTCCTGATTCTAATTGTGTGAAAGAACAGTTTGTTGGTTCCGCGGCTGTAACCGTAAACTCACAATCACAATCTCTCGTGGCTGTTGTCAACCAACTCAATGGCGCGGCTGTTAAGGGTGGTTCCTACAACGCTTTCGATCCTGCTGCTGGTAAAGGTAAAGTGATCTTCCCCTTGATCATGGACCGCAACTACGGCTACTTTACTGGCTGGAGCATTGTCAACGTCGGTGGTGCTGAAATCCCCGCTGGTGGTGTTGTATGTGAAGTTCAGCAAGGTGGTGTTGTTGTAAAGACAATCGAAAGCCCTGCTATTCCTGTGAATGGTGCCTGGACAATGACCCATAATGGTCAAATCGCAGACAAATTTGTCGGTGGCGCGACCTGTACAACTGCAGGAACTGTTATCGGTGTCCTCAACCAAATTGGCCCCGGCACTGGTGTTGACAGCTTGCTCGTTTCCGAAGCATTCCTTGTTGACTAAGATCTAAAGATACTTTTTATAGAGGCTGTCTGAAGAGGACAGCCTCTTGTTTTAAATGCAACCACCCTTACTTTGACAGGGGGTGTCTTTTCTCAATAAATTCCGCATAATTAGTTTGCATGAGATTATTGCTGATGAATTGTTTGCAATATGAGATATGTGAATTCGAGGATGATTGTTTACTTTCTCTATCAATTGTTATGGACGATACCCATCAGGATGTACCAGATAGTTCAGAGAGATTTAATGAATAGATTCACATAAGAAAAAAAGAGATAATGATGTGCTCACAAAAAAATGTTATGAACTTTGTCTTTCACGAAAAGGGTCTATAGATTATAATAACGCACATGAAAAGGAAAAAATATCTGAATGTATTAATCATTTTTGTTTTGATTTCAATGACATTGCTTAGTGCTTGTAATAAAAACTCGCTGTATGAAAATGGCAATGAAATTGAAAATGAACCGACAGTTGAGCCGGTATCATCCTTAGAAATCCCAAAGCCAAGTGTTGGATTTGCTGTTGTGCATGGCCGGATAATCAAAGAAGAAACCAATAAAGCTCCGGAGAACAATATCTTTCTGGCATCAAATATTACTGCAGATCAACCTGATCTTCCTGTCTATTTATCATTCTCTCATCTTTCAAGTCCTCAGGCGAAGGTTGATGACAATGGTTTCTTCTACTTCCAAGACGTTCCAGAAGGTCAGTATGTCATTTTGCTTTTTGTGCCGGGTGGAAATCCAACATTCATCGATAATGGCAAGACAGATGAATCAATGGATTACCTTTGGGTAAACGCGGTGGCGAATGAGAGTCTTGATATGGGAACGATTATTGTTCCTTAGCATCAAGTAGGGAATTGGCTTTGAGGTGAATTCACAAAAAATTATCGCAGTTACGGTGAATTGGAACCGAGCGGACGATACTATCGCGTGTCTCCAAACCTTACAAGCGCAAAGTCTGCCTCTAAATAAGATAGTTGTTATTGATAATGACTCTGATGAAGAGCCGTCTTTTGTTTCTCTGCTAACAAATAAACTCATGCCAGGTCTTGAAGTAATTGAAACTGGCAAGAATCTTGGATTCGGGGCTGGGGCAAATGTTGGTATTAAACGTGCTTTGGATCTGGACGCAGATTATGTGTTGGTTATCAACAATGACACTATAGCTGATACATCGATGCTTGAGCAGTTGGTGTCCCATAGCAAAAAAGAGGGGTTTGACATTTCCGCGCCACTTATTTATTATGCTGAGCCTGCTAATCAGGTATGGTCGTCTGGTGGGAATGTTTGCCCGTTGATTGGCTTGCCATTTGATGCGCACCATCGCAAAAAGCCACTTAAAGAAAATACCAGGCGAAGTTTTCTAACCGGTTGTTGCCTTTTGATTAGCCGAAAGGCAATAGAGCGAGTTGGTTTGTTTGATGAAAGCTATTTTATGTATTATGAGGATTTGGATTATTCAATGCGTGCGAATGAGCATGAGGTGAGCATGGGGGTTGTTCCGTCAGCTGAATTGTGGCATAAAGAAGCGCAAAGTAGTGGTGGTTATTTGAACCCAAACGAGCGTTATTGGTCGGCAAAGTCTTTGATGCGTTACAGCAAAAAGGCAACAACCTGGTGGAATGCAATCCCACTCTGGTCGCACCGCGTTGTGAGTACAATTTTATGGACGCTTCGTCTTTTGTTGAAAGGGAAACCTAATGCGCTAAAGGCGTATTGGAAGGGTATACAAGACGGTTTGTGCAATAAAGGCACAAAGAACTAATTTGCCCAATTATCCGTTTAAATAATTGTTTCAAGTTTCTGACTAATCAAATTTCCATATACTAACGCTGTTGTTTTGATAGAGTTGGGTAATGCCTGGGCAGTTGAGCAAAGTATGACTTTGAATGCCAGCAATATAATCTTGATTGTTTGGCCGCACACCATCACGTACATAAATGTAATTTAGGTTAGCATCGGCGAGTAAACTATAAAAAGCTTCGTTACATTCTGTTATTTGAGAGGCGCGAGCTCCCCAGGACATCCATAACTCAGTGTCTTCAGGTTGCATACCATAGGGGTAGAATGTTGTAGGAGCGAGGCTAAACCGGCCGGTGTAGGGCAGGATCCAACCTCCTCCATAGATCGGAAGAGCACACGTCTGAACTCCAGTCACTCCGCGAAATCT
>CAZTEP010000123.1:0-4729 GCA_964612325.1 uncultured Anaerolineaceae bacterium | reverse complement strand
ATATTGTTTTCCAGGTTTTGGTTAATTTAATTTCAAACCTAGGACCTTCAATTATGTGTTTCGTCATGATTGCTGCAGGTGTTGTTCCATTAAAAAGGATTTTCCCACTAAGCATTTCATAGGCAATGCACCCTAAACTGTAAATATCAGACTGCACAGTTGCCTTATTTCCATTCCATATTTCTGGTGCTACATATGGTGGCGAGCCAACAAAAAAACCAGTCTTAGTAAAAGAATTTTTTGTATCAGGATTAACAGATCTGGCTATGCCGAGATCGCTGATTCGTGCCATTCCCCGGGAATCAAATAGAATATTGGCAGGTTTGAGATCACGGTGAATTATTTCTTTCTCATGAATAAATCGAACGCCTTCTAATATCTGTTTAAATACTATTAATGCAGAGTTTGGGTCAAGAGGACCTTTTTTCTTGAGATGATCAATTAACGACCCCCCTGTCATCAGACCCATCGCAATGAAGTACTGACCATCAACTTGAGAGTAATCATAAACGGGAACGATGTTGGGATGATCTATTTTAGCAGCAAAGCGAGCTTCTTGATGGAAACGATTAAGGAAAGTAGGGTCGCTTGTGAGATCGCTATGTAAAATTTTAAGGGCCACAGGCCTGTCTAGTACTAAGTCATGCGCTTGGTAAACAACACCAAATCCTCCGTACCCCAATTCCTTTATAATTTGGTACTTGCCAAAGTTCTTATATTCAGCCATTTTGTTTCCTCTCTCTAAATTTCAATTATTATACAACAGAATATGACACAACAGGCTGTATTATAGAGCAGGGTTGAAAAAAATAAATTAGAATAGTACGTAAAATTAGTTTGGTAAATATGAGATAAATGAAAGAAGTAAAAAATAGTAAATGAAAACTGGAATGAGCATATTGGACCTACTTTACGGATGTGACTTAATACATGAATTTATTAGATAACGACACGGGGTTGTTTCCCATTGTACTAGCTAAAACAGACACCAAAAAGGTTATTTATGTTTTAGCTGAGTTTTATGTTATTCAGACTTAAAAACAGGAACGAATAGATTTATACCGTTAAACTTTCGTGCAGATAATCTAATACATTCCTCGCGTCGGTTTCCACGGCAACGAAACGACTGATGAGCGCGCAAGGATAATTGGCACATTCAGCGCAGGTGCCTTCGACTCTGGCTGTGGCGCAAGCTCGAATTGAGCACTGCGAACAGATTTGTGAATTGGCGGCATGGCTTTTACAACCATGGCAGGTGAGTTGGTCGGCGGAAAAACTAATTTCCTCAAAGGAATACTCAGCGACAAGCCATTGTTTGTGCGCGTAGTCTTTGTTTTGGCTGGCCTGAAGGACGGGGCAAGCCTTGCAGTCCATGCCGCAATAAGAAAAATCGGACATGACACTCCTTTAGCGCGTTGGGGTTTTGTTGCCTGCATCGCGCTATTGCTTAAGGTGCAAGATGATTGCCAGAGTCGTATATTTATAAAAAATAACAGCAAAGCGCAGGTAAATAATTCTTATCCTTCCTGTCATACAGTCCTATTCAGGAAAACGACATTAATGTTAGGAAACATCATAAAACCGCTCATGGTCAAAAAAACACGAGCGGTTTTTTTTTGTCATACTTTAAGTGTATTGTGATATTTTTGTCTTATTTTCTAAGTTTGAGGTGCATGGGTGGGTCGACAGCGATATAGTCAACAAAACCGAGGCTTTCGTAAAGGTGACGTCCCATTACAGAGGCATCGAGGGTTATGTAATCGAAATCCATGTCTTTGGCGAGAGCGATGAGCGCTTCCATTGTTTTGCGCGCGAAGCCGCGCATGCGGTATTTCTCATAGCAAAGCATGTTGGTAATACGCGCGAAACGTTGTGTGGGGCAGCCAGGATGATAAGCAACAACATGTGCCTGCAAAAAACCTATCGCGGCGACTTCGCCATCGACTTCGACCAAGTAGCAATGAATATCCTGGCCCAAGCGGGTTTGATAAAACGCGTGGATGTCGCGCTTGATTTCATCCAATTGTGAATCTGGCGCGGGTGTGCCAAGGGCGCGATTGAAATCCAGGCGCCCTTGAACGAGTTTGTCTAAATCTGCGTGGGTTGCGAAACGTCCGGTAATATTCATTATCTATCCTATCATGCCATAGCGTTTGAGCGCGGCGTTGAGTATCATGTTTACCAACTCCGTGTGACCGATACCATCTGCTTCAGCTTCGATGACGATGTCGGAGAGTTTGGGCATTAAGCCAGGCAGGGGGTTAATTTCGAGAATGTAGGGTTTGAGATTATCTTCAATATCCAGGCGGAAATCAATGCGCGAGACATCCAAACAGCCAGTTACACGAAAGACGGCGGCGGCAAGCCAGTTGAGCTCGTCTACCTGGTCTTCGGTGAGTGGCGCGGGGCATAAATATTCCAATTGATCTGCCAGGGCGGTTTTGAGATAGTTGCTGTAAACGCCTTCGATGGTCAAAGAGGGGTCAAGGTTGACTTCCATAGGTGGTAAGAAGTTTAGGCCAGCCTGAACGCGACGCGCGTTTTCATTACGCGGAACGCGCCAGGCAACGGGGCCAATCAGGTTACCCACCAATCCAACCGTTACCTCCCGACCTTTAATGAAACGTTCGACGAGGGCAGGTTGTTTGTATTTGCTGAGGATAATTTCAAGTTGTTGGCGCAGTTCGCGTTCATCGTGCACTACTGATTTACCACTGATGCCCATGCCAGTACCTTCGCGACTGGGTTTGACAAAAAGAGGAAATTTGGCACCTTCATCAAGCGGTTCATCAACGCGCTCAAAAACCTGAAATTCAGGTGTGGGCAGGCCATGCCAGGCAAGAATGCGTTTGGTCATGGGTTTGTCGAGTGTTAAGGCGAGAGAAAGCACCTTTGAACCGGTGTAGGGGATTTGAAGCTTTTCTAAAATAGCTGGGATCTGCGCCTCCCGCGAATCGCCAAAATGGCTTTCAGCGATGTTGAAGCAGATATCTGGTTGGTACTGGCGGATGGAGTCGATGATGGATTCGTCGGCTTCTAAAAAGCGCGCTTCGTGACCGCCTTCACGTATGGCATTACACAGGGATTCGACGGTTGACTCAGAGTCGAGGTCGTCCCATTGGTCTTCGCTCATCCCATCAAAGACTGGCGCGTTTGTTTTAACATTGGCAAGAACTGCAACGCGAAAAGATTTCACTTTATGTATATCTCCGGTAAGTTGATTTGTTTAGATTATAGTCCTAAGTTAATCAACATGTATCAACAATGCGTCTTCGGCTTCAGCAACTTTTACACCACGCTCAATGTTGACAAATTGCAACATGATGATGCCAGCCAGGAAGAAGACAACCAGAGAGATGATGCCATAGCGATCGGAACCTGTGATTTTGGTAATCACTGCCAACAAGGCAGGACCAACAACGGTGTTGAATTTCTCAAAGACACTAAAGAAACCGTAGAATTCAGCACTTTTACTGGCTGGCATAAGCTTACCGACCAATGATCGGCTGATAGCCTGTGAGCCACCTTGAACCATAGCAACCGCGAAGCCAAGCGCGTAAAAATGCCATTCCTGGCTCATAAAATAGCCGATTGCCGCGATTAGCAGGTAAATGACCAGGCTGATGGTGATGGTTAGCTTCTGTCCTAACTTTTCAGCCAGTTTACCGAAGAGAATTGAAAATGGCGCGGCAACAAATTGCACCATCAACAAGGTACCAATCAATGTGATATCGCTAAAGCCACGCGCGTTGCCAATAATAGTGGCCATAGTGATGATGGTACCGATACCGTTGGAGTAGACAAAGAAGGTTAGCATGAACCAGGCTAAGTCTTTGAATTTGCGGATATTACCAAAAGCGGAGAAAAAACGCCCAAAGCCAACTTTGAAAACGTTCTCACCAATTTCGTGCTCATAGGCTTTGGCAGGAGGTTCTTTGACATACTTGAAAACCGGGATGGAGAAAACAGCCCACCAGATGGCGACACTTGCCATGCTTAGGCGCATCATCAGTTGGTTTACTTCTTTTGCAGGGGTATTGGGCATCAGTTTTGGGCCAAGGAAAAGCATCGCCACGTTAATGGCAAGCAACAATCCCCCACCGATGTAACCCATAGCGTAACCTTTGCTGGAGACTTTGTCGAGTTCGTCTTCGTCAGCGATGTGGGGCAGAAGCGCGTCGTAGAAGACAAGTGAGCCTGCGAAACCAACTGTGCCTAAAATGTAGAGCACGATGGTCAAAGTTTGATGTTGGGGGCCGGTTAGGAAGAACATTCCGGCAGTGCTAAGCACTCCCAGGGCAACGAAAAAGGCCATGAAGATCTTCTTTGAGCCTCTAAAATCGGCGATTGCGCCAAGTACAGGACTGGAAACAGCAGCAATTAGACTGCCGATGGCGACCGCCCAACCCCAAATGGGTACAGCGGATTCGCCGAGCATAATGTATTGAGCGAAGTAAACAGGAAGAATGGCTGCCATGATAGTGGTGGCAAAAGCTGAGTTGCCCCAGTCGTACATGGTCCAGGCCCAGATGGCTTTCTTTTTCTTCTTTTCTTCTTCATGCGTTAAAACAGGGTTATGAGAATCTTGAGGTGAATCAATTGGGATATCCATAATGCGCTCCTTTGTGATGATAGTCTTATTTTACCTTTGAAAGCTTATTTAAGGCGGTTTTATATGGTGGTCTCAAAGTTTTAGTGCAACAAGTTTATTAAACACTTCATCAGGTTT
>CAZTEP010000122.1:0-4756 GCA_964612325.1 uncultured Anaerolineaceae bacterium | reverse complement strand
GGTTATATAGGGAATTATTTATCATACTTAGTACTGCTTACAGCCACAACCACAAGCGTTGGAGTGCTAACAGTAGATATAAAGACAATTTCAGAGAACTATACCGAACGGTATATATTTTTATGACATACGTCACTGTAAATCATGCCGGAAGACACCTACAATAATGCTTTATATTTCATATAGTTAATCTCAGGAAAATTATGGAACATGCAATTATCACTCAGGATATCAGCAAACGCTATCCTGGACAAAAAGAAAAAATCGCCTTAGATAAATTAAGCTTTAGCGTACCCCAGGGCAGCCTTTATGGCATTATCGGACCTGATGGGGCGGGCAAAACCACGCTTTTGCGTATCCTAAGCAGTGTCATGCGCCAAAGCAGTGGCAAGGCTAACGTGCTTGGTTTTGATACCCGTCGAAAAGCTGAAGAAATCCGCAAGCTTATTGGCTACATGCCCCAGGAGTTTAGCCAATACCCGGATCTTAACCTCATCGAAAATCTCAATTTTTTCGCTAATATCCAAGGTGTTCCCAAAGCGCAAAAACAAGAACGCATTGAAAAAATGCTCGCGCTAACCAATCTCAGCGATTTTCGTCAACGTGCAGCTGGCAAGCTTTCTGGTGGCATGAAGAAAAAACTTGCCTTGTCTTGTGCCATGATACACAACCCAAGGCTACTCATTCTTGATGAACCCACGACGGGTGTTGACCCGGTTAGTCGCTCTGAGTTTTGGTCCTTGCTGAGTACGATTGTTAAAGATGGTGTAACAGTACTTATATCCACGCCTTATATGGACGAAGCTGAGCGTTGTTCCATGGTGGGCATTCTTTACGAAGGGCAGCTCTTAAAAGAAGGCACACCAGAAGTGCTAACCAATCAATTGCCCTTTAATATACTTGAGGTCAAAGCCAAACCCCGCAAGCAAATGCGTGAGGTGGTTTCGCAAACTGATGGTATTCTCAGCTGGAATCCGGTAGGTGATCGTTTGCGTTTGAGTGTGCCTGCTGATAAAGAAAGTTCAATCAGTCGCGAGCTTGAGCGCAGTTTTAGAAAACAAAATCTGGATTTGCAAATTTTACGCAGCGCGCGCAAAACGATGGAAGATGTCTTTGTGAATATCGTTGAAAATCAAGAAGGCCAGAAATCATGACACAAAACACCGTTGAAGTAAAAAATCTGGTCAAAACTTTTGGGAAATTCCGCGCTGTGGATGACGTTAGTTTTTATATTCCCCAGGGTGAAATATTTGGTCTTTTAGGTCCCAACGGCGCAGGTAAAACAACCACGATTCGTATGCTCATTGGCATTTTGCGTCCAGACAGAGGTTCGGCGCATGTGCTCGGTTTCGACGTGCGCAAAAAACCGGAAGAAGTGAAAAAACGCATCGGCTATATGTCGCAAAAGTTTTCCCTCTACAATGACCTTAGCGTGCGCGAAAATCTCGACTTTTACGCTGCCATTTACAACGATATGTCCGCCCGTCAGCGCAGAATGCGTGTGGACGAAATGCTGGAGCGTGTGGACCTTACTGACATGCAAAAAAGCCTAACTCGCTCACTTTCCGGCGCGTGGCGACAGCGACTCGCTTTGGCGTGCTCTATCGTGCATAAGCCAAAAATGCTCTTTCTCGATGAAGCTACCGCCGGCGTTGACCCCGTGGCGCGCCGTTATTTTTGGGATCTCATCTACCGCCTGGCAGGGGAGGGCATTAGCGTTCTCGCCACCACTCACTACATGGACGAAGCCGACTATTGCAACACAATTGGCATGATGTATCAGGGCCGCCTGGTTTCCCTGGCCAGTCCGGACGCTATCAAGGACTCTTTGCCGGGTGTTCTGTTGCAGGTGGATGTTAAAGACCCCCTTGAAGTTCAAAAAGTGCTTCAGGATGTTTCATGTGTTTTGCATATTTCTATTCAGGGAATGCAACTGCATGTGACGGTAAAAAAAGAAAGCGACATGGGCACCATTCAACGGCTTTTATCACGGGCAAATATGCCAGCGTCAAATATTGAAATTATCCAGCCTTCGCTCGAAGATGCTTTTACCAGCATTGTTAGTCAGGAACGTGACAAGGCATTATAAGAAGGCTTAGAAAGACAGGATTTTATGAAAAGACTTTGGACAATCATGCGAAAAGAGGTGCGACACATCCTGCGTGACCCGCTTACCTTACTGCTCATTTTGGCTTTGCCTGCCTCGCTCTTGGTTTTGCTTGGTTATGGTATTACCGGCGAGTCAAGTGGGGTTACCCTGGCCATAGTCGATTACGACAAAAGTGACAGCAGTCGTGCTTACGTGCAGCGTTTTACCGCCAGCGACGATTTTCGTCTTACCCAGGATTTAGGCAACGTCAAAGAACTGGAACGCCAGATTGAAATCGACGCAGTTGACGTGGGTATTATTATCCCTGAATCTTTTGAGCGAGAATTGCTAAATAATGGCACGAGCAACGTTATGATTTTGATAGATGGTTCCGCGAATCCAACCGACTCAACCACATCACAACTTAAGCTAAGCGCGATTAGCGAGATGGCTAATCAGGATATTCTCATCAAAAAGGTTGATACCAGTGGCCAGGCGCATCAGCTAAGGATGCCTATCAACACGACCGTGCAAACGCTCTATAACCCTACCGGCAACATACGTAAGTTTATGATTCCCGGACTCATTACCATCA
Organism: uncultured Anaerolineaceae bacterium; assembly: GCA_964612325.1. Taxonomy (GTDB): domain Bacteria; phylum Chloroflexota; class Anaerolineae; order Anaerolineales; family Anaerolineaceae; genus Mesolinea. Next base: position 2,072 of record CAZTEP010000122.1, on the reverse strand, counting down.
TCTTGCAAGTGCAGACTATTCTTTTGGCAGCACTTTCTATTGTGCGTGAGCGCGAGCAAGGCACCATGGAGCAACTCATCGTTACGCCAATCAAAAGCTGGGAGCTCATGCTGGGTAAGATTATTCCTTATCTCATCGTGTGTTTGCTCAACTTGTTTCTGTTGCTCTGGATGGGCGAGGTACTTTTTGGTGTGCATGTGATGGGGAACATGGGCGAGTTGATTGGTCTGAGTGTCATCTTCATTTTGGGTTCCTTGGGTATGGGCGTGCTCATTTCCAATATTTCCAAAACCCAAATGCAGGCGGTTTACATCTCAGTCTTTTTGGTTATTATCCCTGCGGTTATTCTTTCAGGATTGATGTTTTCGCGCGAGAGTATGCCTGCCTTTACCTATTGGTATAGTGAACTTCTGCCGGTTACGCAGTATCTTGAAATCACACGAGGCATTATCGTTCGTGGCGTTGACGCCATAACCCTGCTTTACACGTCTACTATTCCACTGATTGTGCTCAGTGTTGGCTATTTTATTGCTTCGGTTTTTGCTTTCCGCAAGCATCTTTAATACATTTTGAAATTGAGGTGAACCCTATGAAAAAAAATATCAAACACCTGTTACTCATCGCTCTTGCCACGGTTATTTTGTTTGGCCTAAGCGCGTGCCAGTCCAATGGCGAAGAAACACTAACTGGCTCGGGCATGCTTTCGGCTTTGCAAGTCAGTGTTGTGCCAGAAGTGAGTGGAAAAATTGTTGAGATCAAGGTTGAAGAAGGCAGCCAGGTAAAAGCTGGTGATGTTCTCATCAGGCTTGAAGATGATGTGCTGGTTGCTCAGTTGGCTCAGGCAGATGCTGCCGTGGCGGTTGCTGAAGCTTCGCTTGAAGCCGCTCATGCTCAGCTGGATTATGCCATAGCGCAACGTGACCTTGCCATTGATGGCGCGCGTTATAACGACTTACAGGCTCGCCAAAATGCCTGGGCGCAACCTGCTCCGGAGGACTATCAACCGGTTTGGTATTTCAGCAAGGCTGAACAACAAGTCGCCGCTCAAGCCGCGCTTGAAGAAGCTGAGGCAAGGCTGGTAGATCGTCAGGACTTGCTGGAAAAAGAGCTTGAGAAAGCCGGGTCAAAGAATTTTGTGGATGTTGAGGCTGAGCTCGCTCAGGCGCAAACGCAACTCAATATTGCCAATATCACCCTTGCCATCGCGCAACAAAATCCTGATGAACGTCTTCAGGAAGCCGCCGAAAATGCGCAAGAACTGGCCCAGTCCACATTCGATAATGTTCTCAAACGCTACAATGACGCGCTCTCCACTTCTGCCGCGGAAGCAGTGCTGGACGCGCGAGCGGAACTGGCTGTGGCGCAAAGCAGCTATGACAGTGCTCTGGATTTGCTTATGAGTCTGCGCACAGGTGAGGACTCTGGCCAGGTTCGGGTTGCTCAAAATGGCGTTATCCAGGCGGAGGCCGCCATCGGACAGGCAGAAGCCGGTTTAGAGCAAGCTAAAGCCGCGCAAGCTTTGGCACAACTCCAACTCGACCGTGCTGAGATTAAAGCGCCGATCGATGGCATTGTGATGACACGCAACGTGGAAGTCGGTGATATCGCCATGGCAGGTGGCAATGTGATGAGTATCGCTGAAATGAGCGAGATGGATTTGGTCGTTTATGTGTCTGAAACATGGTATGGTCAGCTGAAACTTAACCAGGAAGTGAGAATAACAGTTGATTCTTTCCCAAACGAAGTTTTCAATGGAAGGGTTGTAAAGATAGCCGAGCAAGCTGAATTTACACCCCGGAATGTACAAACTGCGGATGGTCGCGCGACAACGGTTTATGCTGTGCGCATCGTTGTACCCAATCCGCAATTGCGCCTCAAACCCGGCATGCCTGCTGATGTAGATTTTGCCAAATAACCTCTGATTAAAAAAGCACAAAACGCCGGGATAACCGGCGTTTTGTTTTTAGGGCTGTTGTCTTGACAGCTGAGGAAATATTACAGTTTCTCGTTCATCTTTTTGATTTTTTGTCGCCAAATGAGGTATTGAATGCCCCAAATGATGATAAAAATGC
>CAZTEP010000121.1:0-4770 GCA_964612325.1 uncultured Anaerolineaceae bacterium | reverse complement strand
GCGCTCACCGTTGAGACCGCGGAGGCCTCCGGTGGCGTGGCTTTACAACTGGCTGCTAACGCCATTCGGGCAGGTTCGGCAGATGTGGTGGCGGTGTTGGGTGTAGAAAAGGTAACAGATATTGTAGGCAGTGAGCTTGACGCTTTTGTGGCACAAAGTCTTGATACCGATTTTGAAACTGAAATTGGCATGAACACCAACAGTCAGGCCGCGCTGTTAATGCAACGTTATTTACATGAAAACGCCTTTCCGCGTGAGGCCCTGGCAGGATTTCCTGTTATCGCGCATGCCAACGCGGTGGCAAATCCACATGCCATGTTTAGAAGTACGATTAGCGCTGACCGTTATAGCAATGCGCCGATGGTAGAGCCCCCGCTCAATTTTTATGATATCGCGCCGTTGGCAGATGGCGCTGCCGCGCTGATTTTGACGCGTGGCTCGCACCTGCCATCCGCCCTGCGTGAGCAGGCGGTATGTTTGGCGGGCTCGGCGGTGGTGAGTTCTCGTCTGGCATTGCACGACAGGCTCGACCCCTTGTTTTTTGATGCGGCCGCGGTTACAGCGCAACGTGCCTTAGCGCGCGCGGGCTTGAATTTAGCAAGTTTAGACTTTTTCGAGTATTCGGATATCACGACGTTGCATGCTTTATTGTCGCTTGAGGCAATTGGCGCCGCGCCACGTGGGCAAGCCTGGAAATTAGCCTCCGACGGAAGCTTGGCGCTGGATGGTATTTTGCCGGTAGCAACCATGGGCGGTAATAAAGCGCGCGGTTTCGCGTTAGGCGCGAGCGGTGTTTTTCAGGCATTGGAAGCCACTCTGCAGTTGCGGGGCAAGGCGGGCGATAATCAAATCCCCAACGCGCGCGTGGGCATGGTGCAGTCGCTCGCCGGCAACGCCAGCCTCGCCGCCACGCATGTGCTTACCAGATTTGAGTAGTATGGATAATAAAGAACGTTTGGATTATCAAATCAATAATGACAAATTATCTTTTACAAATATCCTCCAGCTAATCATTGTCTTGATGCTGATCATTAATTTGGCGATTACACAAGCAATAGACCCAAAGTCAATTCCACAGGAAACTTATGTTTATAATCCGCGTTTTACGGCGCGGTTGCCTGTCTTGCCAGGATGGCAAAATGAGCTGGTACGAGGCGGTTATTTAGTACTCGAAAAAGAAACTAAGAAAAACGAACCCACGACAACAATCGTTATATACGATGAAGAGTGCGGTGAGCAGAATTGCCCTAAAACCAACATCCCGGGTTATGACGACCTACAAAATCAATTCAGTGAAAACCCAAAGTTCAAGATGAATTCCGAGTGGGTTTATATGCACGAAGGGAAACAATTCACATGGTTTAGTTTTCGGGCAGCAAAGGAGTTGTTATCTAATCCAGTGTTTGAAGGAATGTATCTGCCTGAGCTTCTTCCGGACAGACCTCTATTCACTTTTGTAAATATTCAACAAGGCACGACATGGGTTACAGCAATAATCATTAGCGAAGAACACTATATTCCCGATCAGTTTGAAGCTGAATCGATGATTAAAAAACTGGAAATACTACATAGTAACTATCTGTATATTTGGGATTGAGCTTTATCTAAAATAGCTGTTTATCTCTGTCGGCTGTTTTTGTAAAATGTTTCTTTGAAATAATTTATCAGCATAGGAGATACAGTTGATGTCCAAGCTGGAAAGTTGGGTGTATATGAACCATAGCTTCGTTAGATTGTTTAAGAGAATTTATTTCGTAATCAAAAAGTATAACAACTATTAAAGCAATCGTGATGTGTAGCTCATCGTAATATAGAAAGATATGCCAAATGCTATAATCATAGTAAGGGAAATCTGGAATGAATCGCCATCTCAGCAAATCAAGAACTTCACGTTTTATGACAGTTTTTGTGTTCATCATCGCGTCTTTTCTTCTCGGATCCTGTATTTGTCAGGGTGACACAAACCGAATTGAATTTTTGCTGCTTTTGAATGGGGCGATAATGTCTGAGACTCCTGTTGAAACGAAATCTGATTTAGTGATTGGCGTGTGTAATTTAGGCGAAGCAGAAAGCATGTCTCAAGTTTGCAGGAATGAAATTTGGGGTTTTGACGAAGAGAAAGAATTGCTGTTTCTTGTAAAAAGTTCTGAACTATACGACTTCAAGGCGCCTGTAATTTCACCTGATGGAAGGTTTATCACTTACATCCGTTCAGCGCCAATCGAGCTTGGAATTGACTCTCCAGGCTTAGAAATGATTCAAAACAAGGGCATTACAGAAATATGGCTCATTGAATTAGAAACTAAAACAGAGCGTCAACTGACCGATTCTCGATGGAGCATTAATATGATTAGTGATAAAGTCTTTCAGAATTGGTTTTATTTTACCTCTCAGCTGGAATGGTCCGCTGATGGGCGTTTTCTCTATGCTGTCTATCACGGACAAAATCCCGACGGAGAATTTGTTGCCGAGCACTTAATCATCGATGTTTTGGATAGAAAAACAAGCCAGTTGTTTAGTTCGGATTACAACAGTGACGCTTTTTTTACATGGACTGATTATGGTAATGACTATATTTATTTTGATTCAAGTCGGTATTATCGTGGTTCTGTAACAAATACTTTGAACGAAATCTCAAAAGCCGAATTCGATTTACTGCTTCCAAAGGTATTTGCAAAGTGTGATAGTGTAATTGAAGCTCAATTAAATGAAACCGTATTGTTTGGCACCCCATTTAATTCAATATCAAATCGCCAATTGATTTCGGATACAAAACAAATTTGGAAGATTAACCCCACAACTTGTGAATTATCATTGTTGCTCAATAGAAGTGATTATCATATAGAAACATATATTATAGAGAGCATGGACAGCAAATAAAAAAATAGAAAATGAAAGCGAAAAATATTATCCTCTTTTTCCTAATTGCAATTCTGATGTCGACATTACAATCTTGCAATCATGTTTACAATTCTTCAAATAAGGCAACATCAGACAGCAAAGAAGTTTGTTTGCCACCATTATTTGACAGTTCATTTCCAATCGATTGGAATGTAACTTCATATTCTGAGGTAGTAGCGTTGTCGGAAAGAGCGCAAAAACCTGTCATATGGGAAACTATATCAAAATTGGGATCAACCAACTCTGACGAAGTAAGGCTTCAGTTCATCAGAGTTATGGGAAAAAGGACTGAAATAATATTTAATGCTATAGAATCCTCTCACGGAATTGTTGATCTGATGTCGTATGACATACACACAGGTGAGCAAAAGCAAATAATATCATCTGTAAGTATTGGATATCGCTTTTATATGGATCCAAGTGGCCAAATTTGGATGTTAGAACCCTCAAATCCAGATAAAAGATACAATGAGCTTTTTTTACTTGATGAAATCAATAATAAGAAGGTGTCTTATTTAGATGATGAGAAGATACTGCGGTCTGAACCTATCAACGATCTTGTTATAGGACCAGACGGAGATATTTGGGTGATGCTTTATTATGGGCGCACTGACGACCAACAAGAACTTAGGCAAATTTATCGCTTCTCGCCACAAACAAAAAAAATAAAGCCTTACTTCAGCCCTGGTAAATACCATACTTTTGACATAGACAGGGATTACAATGTGTTTATATGGGATTATGAAGGAAAAATTCATCGGTTTGATTATCAAACCGATAAAGTAAGCATTTTCACACTTTTATCTGATAGCTTCGGTCAAGGCGGGAGAGGTTCACCTTTCTTTTTTGACAAAAAAGAGCGAAGGGTTTGGATAAATGACATAATATGGTTCAATAATGACCCTGATTTTTCCGATATGCACTATATTATCAGGTCACCCATATTTATTAATAAATCGCCTGGATTACACTGGCCATTTGAGTGGATTCATCCCAGTCTTTATGCGAACACGCCTGATGGACGTTATTGGTTTAGTTCTACTGCTGGAACTGCATGGTATAAACCTGAGACAGGTGAATGGTGCTTGTTTAGCACTTCGCAGAGTCCTATACTGAAAGATGATGATGGTAATTTGTGGATGACTTACGGTGATGCGCTTTACATGCTCCCAGCCAGTGAGACGCGGGCGAAGGATGAATAAAGTCGTTTCGAAACAGCTACTACTCTTAGGCAACGGTAATATCAAATGAAACAGAGAAAAGTAATCATAATCGTAACTCTGGCCCTATTGTTTCTTATTCTTCTTTTTTGTTTGCTTTCATATCTTGATTTTCTTAAAATCAAAGGGGGTAAACAATTAGAAGCGCCTGCAAATTCAAACATTGACATAGAGGCTTTGCTGATTCAAGATGAATTCATAGGCAGAAAATGGAAACTCGTCGAAACAGATAATTCGCGGTCAAATTACGCACTTCTGCAGACAGTTGAGGCGTTTGCTGCGAAGATGTATGAGCCTGTTTACATTCACACCGCATGGGGCAAGGGCATGATCTATCAGGAAGTTCTCCAAGCAAGGGATACCTATGCGGCATGGGTCTTGTTTGACAGACCATTAAAAGACTCGAACCAGAAGTGGGTAGAAAAAGAAGAAAATTTTGTTGAAATGGAACATCACGCAGACCAGTGGTATTTAAGTTGCGCGGACATTCATCTGGACCGGCGGGATTGCAGTCTGATGGCTAGATACTCTAACATCGTTGTTTTTCTTAGCTCATCTTTTTACGCGGACGAGTTTTCTCAGGAAGAGTTTCTTGATTTAGTCAAATTCATTGATGAAACCGCTGGTGAATTAGGCTTGTATGAGCCAT
>CAZTEP010000120.1:0-4840 GCA_964612325.1 uncultured Anaerolineaceae bacterium | reverse complement strand
CACTAATGCTGGCACCCATACAGATGGTGCTTTCAATGGCATGGTAAGGCGCGCCAGATGACAGGGTATAACAACCAATATCGCCCGAAATCATCACATTGCGTTTGCGACCTAATTCGAAGAAGAAACCACGATGCGGACAACCGGCGCAAAGAGTAGGCGGACGACCGATGAGCGCCTCGGCTAATTCGGTATCGCTGTCGATTTTTTCGCCATAAACCACCTCACGAATGACTTCCGGAAGCATTTCGCCATTGCGTGGGAAAATGTTCTTTCCGTCACAGGCAATGCCCAAAGCGCGCACAAAATCTTCGATATAGGGGTCGTTTTCTTCAATGATGTAGATTTTGTCAACTTTTGACGCAAAATCTTTAATCATCCCGGCGGGTAGAGGGTTGGTGAAACCCAATTTGAGGTAAGAAGCCTCATCACCAAAAACTTCTCGGGCATACAGATAACAATCACCCGAACAGATAATACCAATTTTGGTATCACCATATTCCGCGCGGTTCCATTTACAATTATTGGAGTAATCTTCCAACAACTTCAGATTACCCTGCAATTTCACTTTCATCACACGCGCGTTTGCTGGAACAGCTACATATTTTTTAATATTCTTGGCATAGGGTTTAATAGAAACTTCAACCCGCTCGCCTAATTCAACCAGACTCTTGGAATGGCATACGCGGGTGGTCATGCGATAAAGCACAGGAACATCGTATTTTTCGCTAATCTCAAACGCATCAGCGAGCATATCTTTGGCTTCCTGGCTGTCAGATGGTTCAAACATTGGCACCATGGCAGCCTTGGCATAATTGCGATTGTCTTGTTCGTTCTGTGATGAAAACTGCCCGGGTTCATCAGCAGTGATAATCACCGCGCCACCACTCACGCCCATATAAGCGAAAGTGAAGAACGGATCCGCGGCGACATTAAGACCAACGTGTTTCATCGATGCTAAAGCACGCGCACCAGCAATAGACGCGCCAATGACCGATTCTAAGGCTACTTTTTCATTGGGTGCCCATTCGGCTTTGATGACGCCTTCATATTTAGCGATGTTTTCGAGGATTTCAGTGCTGGGAGTGCCGGGATAAGCGGCAGCAAAACGCACTCCAGCCTCATATGCACCACGTGCGACGGCTTCGTCTCCGGTTAAGAGATGTTTCAAAATGACCTCCTTGATTAGAAAATATTCGAATTGCTTGCAGTGACTAAGCATATTTATTGTAACGCAATTAGACCAAGTTATGGACAATTTAGGAATAATCCGTTTTCATAGCGTATGCCATCGCTTAGATGCAAAACCCCTTATTCACTAAAACTCGCAGTAATCAACAACTGTTAACCATTAAGAGCGTAATTAAGTAACATTTTCGCGCTTGACATTAGACGATTATCTAATAAAATAGACCATAAGCTAAATAAGAGGTGGATATGTACCCTATCAAAGATGCAAAATTAAACTGGGAGTTTGGCACAGCTTACGATCTTTTTGTAAGCCAATATGTACTTCACAACCCAGACCGTTTTGGTTTGCGCGCAAATTGGGCTGCCGGTGTACGTTCACGTATTAATCCGGATTTGAGAGCGGTTCTTGATCATGCTCAAACTATTTTCCCTATGCCATTACGTTTTATTTTTGATTTACCATCAAAAAACAAAAATTCTGCTGCCGTATTGGACCATTTAGGCCAGCTATATCCTTCAAAACGGGTTGAAGCGATTGATACTAATCGACGGGCAACTCCTGCCTATCTTGATATCTTGCATGAAACCACTAAAAGCCGACCATGGACTGAGGCAGAAAAAGCAGTTATATTAGAAAACACTTCCAGCTCTGAAAAACGGAAAAATCCCCGCTATCTTGACAGCCTCTATTTCGTCTGGTCAGACGTAAAAACTTTTGGTGAAATGTATCTTTCAGCTTTAACGGCTTTTGTCGACAATTTCTTCGCAGAAGAAGAAACGCGCATTTTACCAGCCCTCAAACAGGTTCTTTCTTATGCGCAAATGCGCTCTGGTAGTCTTAGCCTGCCCCTTTTATTAGAAGAATTGACCTCAGGGGTTCGTTTTTCTGAATTAGAGAATGCCAAAGCAGTTTATTTGGCACCTTCATTTTGGAGCGCGCCATTTATGCTTACCTCTCATTACGATGAAGAAACATTCATCATTCTCTTTGGCGCGCGTCCCGATAATATGGCTATTATTCCCGGAGATCCAGTGCCCGACAGTTTGATGCGCGCACTAAAAGCCCTGGCAGACCCAACCCGTCTGCGCATTATGCGCTTTTTGGCCCAAAGTCCGCAAACAGCCATGCAACTTTCACGTTCATTACGTTTGCGGCCACCCACGGTAAACCACCATATCAATGAATTACGTATCGCGGGTATGATTCATATTAGTATTGGCAGTGAAGGGGAGAAACAATACTCCACCCGTTATGATGGTGTGGATGCGACGCACAATTTACTTAATCGCTATCTGCATGGGATTTAACGATGAAGGAAACGACAGAAGCAGATTTACCCGAATCTGATGAATCGGATATACCCATCAAGAAAAACCCTGTCAAAACCTACCTGACGCGTCTAAAAGCCTTTAGTACGAACGCAAGGCTGTTATTAATCAGTGGTTTCTTGTCGGGTATTTCAGGCGGTATCAGTCGCTTGCTTTTCAATTTCTATGTATTAAGTCTGGGTTACACCGAAGCGACTCTGGGCAATCTGGTCACCGCGCGCAGTTTTACAACTTTGTTGGCTGCTTTGCCAATGGGCTACCTTGTTGACAAAATAGGACGAAAAAACGCCTTTATTGTCAGCAACATCATTTCTGGAATCAGTATGATTTTTATGATCGTCATTCCGTCGATTCCTATATTCCTGATAATGAGCGTTTTGCAGGGATTTTCACAAGCCTTAGCCGTTGTCGCGCAAGGGCCCTTCTTGATGGAAAACAGCCAGGAAGCCGAGCGCACTTATCTTTTTAGCTTCTCCTCCGGGATTGGCACAACCGCGACATCTGTTGGTGAATGGTTGGGAGGCTACCTGCCTGGCTTTTTCGCTGGTATGCTCATGGTAAGCGTTATGGATACAGCAGCATACAGAGGTTCTTTGTGGTTTGTGGTGTTGTTTTCCGCATTAGCACTCATTCCTACATTATTTATGAAGGAAAATCGCGACATTGCGATATCTTCCCGTTCCGTTTTCGCACCTTTTACCTTTTTTAAGCGCGCCCCAAAAATACTAACCAAGCTCATTCTACCTAATTTGATCACCTCAATTGGTGCCGGCATGATTATGCCCTTTATGAATGTCTTTTTCCGTAATGTTCATCACCAATCTGATGCGTCAATTGGCGTTATTTTTGCCTGGGGAAGTCTGGCAATGGGTCTTGGCTTGCTTATCGCGCCGATGCTTGCTGAGCGCTTTGGCAAGATTCAGGTTGTGGTGGCAACCCAGGCTTTGTCTATCCCCTTCTTAGCGGTGCTAGGATTTACCCCCTACATTGAACTCGCGATTATCGCCTATTACATCCGCCTCACCCTAATGAACATGAGCAGTCCTATCTTTTCGACCTTCGCCATGGAACAGGTAGAGCCTAAGGCGCGCGCGATGTTAGCCAGTTTAAACAGCATGGCTTTTAACTTTGGATGGGCTTTTAGTCCCACAATTAGCGGTGTTTTACAAGAACGCCATGGTTTTAAACCACCGTTTTTTATCACTTTGGTGCTTTATGCCATCTCAACCAGCATGTATTTTTTCTGGTTTTGGTATAAAAAGCAAAATAAAACTGAGGACATCGAAATGCCTCAGCTTATTGATTAAGGATATCAGCCTTCTGGATTAATGCGAAATTCGTAAATGCCATCGCGATAGTCCCAGAGATGCGCGCATCCTGGGCACTTTTGGCTCGCATGCGCTTCTGGCATAGCAGTATCACATATCGGACAGGCAAAAAAAGCGCCTTCTTCGATGGTACGATTTTGACCACGTGCGATTGACTTGGTAAAAACACTTGGTGAAAGCTGTATAAAGGCGCCAGTAGGTTGCAAAACAGCATCAATCGCTACCAAAAGCTCATGTTTCACATTACGTTTTAGCGCGTTGACACGAAAATGAGATACAGTAAGCTGCTTTTTAAGCTCAAACTGATTATTTTTGAGCATTTTCCGCACAGTTTTTGGGTGAAAATTATAGTTTAACGCCACAAACTCAACTTGTTCTGGCGTAAAAGGATTCCATTTTTGTTTGCCAAGGAGATAACGAGCGATGGCTTTAAGGTTTCGTTTGTTGGCGAACTCTAAAATAAACACAGCATCATTCGCCAGCACACGTCGCACATTGGCCAAAGCGGCGTTGGCATCCGAAAGATGATGCAAGGTGCGAATCATCGTTGCGCCATCAAAAAGACCGCTCACAAAAGGCAGTTTGTAAATATCCGCGGTTACATAGACATAACGCGATGAATCACCCAAGCGTTCACGAGCCTGCAAAAGCTGGGTGCGTGAATAATCCAGTAATACAATCCGCTCCCAATTGGCATAACGTGGCGTATTGCGACCTGCTCCCGCGCCAAGTTCCAGCATCAGTTTACCAGTCTGAGGCAAAAGGCGCGATAAAGCATGCTCTTCTGCAGCGTCTTCATAACGACGCTCTCCAGTATCCCAAAACACCTCCTGGTAATCAGAGCCTTCGTAAGAACACACAGCAGGCGTGTTTTCATTAGTGTTTACAGGAGCTGAGCGAGTGGCTTTGTTTTCGTCTGTCATGTCAATCCTCGATAAAAAATGTTGGGCAGGTTTGCCGGCAACACCCAGAGAAACCTCCTTACCGCTGCT
>CAZTEP010000119.1:0-4864 GCA_964612325.1 uncultured Anaerolineaceae bacterium | reverse complement strand
GGTGCCACAAACCAAGCAATCTGGGGCTGTTGATTACTTTTTCTTTATTAAAGCTGCGTTTTTTTTCAGCTGTCACTTTCACAAAAACTCCATTTAGTCGCGTTATTATCTTAGATAAAAGTCTATACGCTAACCGGAAAAAGTATACCTGTGCAAAAAAATACAGTCAATTCATAACGACAAGAAACGCGAAATATGACACAAAGTTCTGTACTTATTAAGCAATTAAGGTTTTATAATACCCTCATAAGCCTGTTAACTCATTTTTACTTATTTACAAAAAGCATGAAACTATTTCTATAATCAATTGTTATTAATATAAGCCTCAATGTATTGAGAAAGGACTTTTATGGATATTTTTAAGAAATGTTTCGAGTTTAGCGCGGTACGCGACGCGAAAGCCACGGGGTATTACCCCTATTTCCTCCCCCTTGACAGCAACGAAGGCACCGAAGTTGTTTATCATGGTCGTCGCATCATCATGTGTGGCTCAAACAACTATCTTGGCCTCACCACCCATCCCCGTATCAAACAAACCGCGATTGATGCCATAAAAAAATACGGCACCAGTTGCACCGGTTCACGGTTTTTGAACGGGAACATGACCATCATCGAAGATCTCGAACACGACCTGGCAGACTGGGTCGGCAAAGAATCCGCATTGATTTTTTCAACCGGAATGCAAGTCAACCTCGGCGCGATTAGTGCCCTGGTCGGTCGCGGAGACACCATCATCATGGATAAAGATGACCACGCCAGCATCTATGATGGCGCGCGCTTAAGCCATGGCAAAATTGAACGCTATGAACATAACGACATCGCCCACCTTGAACGCGTTTTACAAAGGTTACCTGAAAAAGGCGGTCGTCTCTTGGTCGTTGATGGCCTTTTTAGTATGGAAGGCGACATCGCGCCTTTACCGGAAATCACCCCACTTTGTGAACAATATGGCGTGCGACTGATGGTGGATGACGCTCACGCGATGGGTGTTTTGGGTGGTGGCAGAGGCACCGCGGCGCACTTTGGCCTCACCGAAAAAACAGACTTAATCATGTCAACCTTTAGCAAATCATTCGCCTCAATCGGTGGCTTCATTGCTGGTGAGCATGACGTGATTGACTATATTAAACATATCGCGCGCAGTTTGATTTTTAGCGCCAGCATTCCCCCAGCCAACACCGCAACCGCACACACCGCCTTAGACATCATGCGCACCGAGCCATGGCTTATTGAACAGGTAAACGAGAACGGACGCTTTATGCGCGAAGGCTTGAAATCATTGGGCTTCGACATTGGCACCTCAGAAACCCCAATCGTGCCCATCATCATTGGCGATAACATGCTCACCTTCAAAACCTGGCACGATTTGTTTGATGCCGGCGTGTTTGTAAACCCGGTCATCTCCCCCGCCACCGCGCCCGGCCGCCAGCTCCTGCGCACTTCGTATATGGCCACACACACCCAATCGCAGTTAGAACAAGTACTGGATGCCTTTGAGAAAATCGGTAAACAAAACGGCTTGATAAGCTAAGTATTTTGATAGCAATTACTGAAACGTGGTCTGGAGGCCACGTTTTTTTCTTAATTAGGCCATAATGCTAAAATCAGCAAACATTCAGTTTAATGTAAGAATAAAAAAACTTTTATCACACACTAACACATAAACTGTGTTCTAACTTTATAACAACGAACTCTGGGGAGAAAGTTTTAACATTTCCACATCCGCTTGTGGTAAACTATTAATGTTATGGATACACAAACAGCAATCGGAAGCGAAACCATCAGCTCTGACGACTCGCCAGAGCCTGCAAGTATTTGCTAATCTGCTGTAAACCTCCTTTCCACGGCAGGGTTACAGGGGAATAGCAGCCGCCGTGGTTTTCTTCCACAACTACATATTTTAAGAGGTGACTTATGATTTATTTAAGCAATCTGCTAAACCAAAAAGTCTGGGATGCTTTTGGGCATGTTGTCGGACACGTGGAAGACATTCTCATTAGCCACACCGATCAAGCCATGCCCCCAATCGATGCCATTTTGCTCAAACACAGCAAAAACGATGTGCGTCTTATTGAAGGATCGCTTGTCGTCAGTTTATGGCCAAGCATCACCTTGAGCGCCGCGATGCGTGATCTCAAAGATTACCAGCCCCACGGCCACGAGTTACACCTGAAACAACGCGTGCTCGATCAGCAAATTGTTGACACCGAGGGAAAGCGCCTGGTGCGTGTCAACGATGTGGTCATCGCGCGACGAAATCAACAGTTTTTGGTCACTGGCGTTGATGTTGGTATGCGTGGTCTTTTGCGTCGCCTCGGTTTGGATACTGCCACTAAATTCATCGCTAAATTATTCAAAATCAAACTCACCAGTCAAATTATCGCCTGGAAAGATGTGGCCAGCATTGAACATGACGACCCTCTGCGCTTAAAAGTTTCACAAGACCGCCTGGTTCAAATGGAACCGGTTGATATCGCCGCCATTCTCGATGACTTAGATCACCATACCAGCAAAGCCTTATTGCAGGGTTTTGATGATGAAATCCTTGCCGACACGCTTGAACAAAGTTCTTTTGAAGTCCAACAAGCTGTTTTAGCCTCGATGGACCCTGAGCGCGCCGCTGATGTTCTTGAGGTCATGGACCCCGATGAGGCAGCTGACCTCCTGGCCGAGCTTGATGACGAACGCACAGAGCAACTGCTCAGCCTGATGGAAGATGAAGACGAGATCGAGATGCGCCAGCTTCTTGCCTACCCCGAAGACAGCGCAGGGGGCATCATGACCACTGAATTCGCCTGGGTGCCCACCTCGTTTACCGTACAGGAAGCTTTGCAGCATCTGCGCACCTCTGAAGAAGCCAAAGAAGATGAGTTCATGTATTATCTCTATATCCTGGATGCTGAACAGCGCCTTGAAGGGGTTATCAGTTTGCGCGATCTCGTTACCGCCTCACTTGAAAAACCTTTGAAAGACTGGGTGGATGATGATATTGTGCATGTAGAGCCACTAACCCACCAAAACGAAACCGCTTATTTGGTGGCGAAATATGATCTCATGGCTATCCCGGTCATCGACCCCGAAAACCACAAAATGTTAGGCATCGTCACGGTTGATGACGCGCTTGACACCGTTTTGCCCACCGCGTGGAAAAAACGCATCCCGCGCTTCGCCGGAAAGTGAGTAAAGCATGAAAGATACCATCAAAAAAAATCGTCCCGTGTGGCTTAGTAAATTCATCTTTTTGCTCACCATTCTTGGCCCGGGTCTGATAACCGCCAGTGCCGATAACGACGCGCCCGGCATTGCCACCTATTCAGTCGCTGGCGCGACCTATGGCTATAAGCTGATTTGGATTATCCTCGTGATTACAATCGGCGAAGTGGTCATCCTTGAAATGGCAGCGCGCATGGGGGCCGTCACCGGCAAAGGTACCGCAGACCTCATTCGCGAACGCTTTGGTGTCAAAATTTCCACATTGGCTATGTTGTTGTTGATTATTGCGAACCTTGCCACAACCATCGCCCAATTCGCGGGTGTCGCCGCGGCTGGCGAATTGTTTGGCATCAGCCGCTACATCAGCGTACCCATTGCCGCTATCATCATGACCCTCATTGTCCTCAAAGCGGAATATAAGTACGTTGAACGTGTGCTCTTGGTTCTGTGCCTGGCATCGCTCAGTTATGTCGTGGCTGTTTTTACCGTCAAACCAGACTGGGCAGCCATCGGCCAGGCCCTTATCCGCCCTCAAATCGAATTCAATGGTCCCTTTTTGGTCACGATGTTAGCCGTTATCGGCACCACCATCACCCCCTGGGCCATTTACTACCTGCAGGCCTCGGTAGCGGACCGTGGTGTGGATATGAAAGAATATAAGTACACACGCCTGGATGTCAGTTTTGGCTCAGCATGGGGAAATATCATCTCGGCATTCATTCTCATTGTGACCGCAGCAACGCTGTATATCAACGGCGTCGCAGTGAACGATGCCAAAGACGCCGCCCTGGCATTGCAACCTTTGGCAGGTGATGCTTCAAGGATATTGTTCTCGGTGGGTTTATTGGGTGCCTCTCTGTTAGCCGTTTCAGTACTGCCCCTGTCAACCACCTACGCCTTTTGCGAAGCATATGGCTTTGAACGCGGACTCAACCGTAAGGTGAAAGAAGCGCCTGTGTTTTATGGCATGCTCATCGCGATTATGCTCATCAGTTCACTGGTGGTACTCATTCCAAACGCGCCCCTCTTTCAGATGATGATTCTTTCGCAAACCTTGAATGCCATGCTTTTACCCGTTCTTTTAATTTTGGTGCTCAAGCTTGCCAACAGCAAAGATATTATGGGCAAGTACACCAACTCCAAACTAACCAATATTTTGGCGATTGGCATCACACTGTTGATCGTTGTCGTCACCATCGCGCTCTTTTTTGAGCCATTACTGAACAAAATCTTTTAGCAAACAATTACAAAAAATCCCCGGAATTGAACACCGGGGATTTTTAATTCCACATAAACAGATCAAGTCTAACCGTCAGTATCTTTTATAACCATCGGGATACCCGCCACCAAAAAAACAACCTTCGTGGCAGCTTTTGCCAGACCTTGATTAGCCCGCCCCAATTCATCGCGATAGTAACGCGATAGCGCGTTGGGTGGCACGAGTCCCAAACCTACTTCATTTGAAATCAGCATCCAACTGGCGTCTTGTTCATGCCAGGCATCAATCAAAGCCACAATCTCAGCCTGCATCGCTTTTTGATAATCCGCCTCAACAACGGGTTCCGGTAAACTAAATAAAACGTTGCTCGCTAACATGGTAACGCAATCTACCAAAACCAGATCGGAAGAGCACACGTCTGAACTCCAGTCA
>CAZTEP010000118.1:0-4948 GCA_964612325.1 uncultured Anaerolineaceae bacterium | reverse complement strand
ATCCAACGTTGAAAAATTGGGATATCTGTTCGTTCCGTGGCTCTTAATCTTACGTTTTCGCCATATAAAATTGGCATCATTTCCTCCAGTAATTGGATTATGGTTCAAGACGATTGGGCCCACGGAAGAGATAAACTGCGTCACGAATACTGGGCAGATTGAGCATGACCATCAAAAGACGGTTGAGACCCAAGCCAAGGCCACCGTGGGGTGGGCAACCATAGCGGAAGTAGTCAAAATAGCCTTGCAAAAGTTCGGTGCCAAGACCTTTTTCTATTGCTTGCGCTTTGAGAATTTCGTAGCGATGTTCACGTTGCGCGCCAGTGGTGAGTTCAAGGCCTTTGCCGATGAGGTCGAAGCTCTTGGTAAGCAATGGTTGATCAGCATGGCGCATGTGGTAAAAAGCACGCACGGTAGCTGGCCAGTCGGTGACGAAAACAAAATCATTACCATAGGTGTTTTTTACATATTCACCCAGGGCGCGTTCAGCACCGGGATCAAGGTCTCCCTTTTTCTCGGGTGGAAGCTTGTAATCCATTTCTTTGAGGATGGCGTAAGCCTCAGCCATGGTCAGGCGTGGGAATGGTGTTTGAGGCACTTCGATTTCAACATCAAAAGTTTCTTTAATTTGTTCGCCATGTTTTTCTTTGACGGCTTTGTAAGTGTATGCCAGCCAGTTTTCACAAAATGCCATAACGTCATCGTGGCTGTCAATCCAGGAGATTTCAAAGTCAACGCCGGTGAATTCGGTCATGTGACGGGAAGTGAAGGATGGGTCCGCGCGGAAAACAGGACCGATCTCGAAAACTTTCTCAAAACCAGCGGCCTGGGCCATTTGTTTGAAAAACTGTGGCGATTGTGCCAGAAAAGCATCGCGCTCGAAGTAGTCGATGTGGAAGACTTCCGCGCCACCTTCGCTGGGGGTTCCCATGATTTTGGGTGAGTGCATCTCAATAAAGCCATGTTCCACAAAATATTCGCGCATGGCGTGTTCAAGCGTGGTTTGAATTTCAAAAATAAGACGATTGCGTTCGCGTCGTAAGTCAAGGTATCGCCAATCCTGGCGGTAATCCATATCGGGTAAGGTTTCCGCGAAGGGTTCAAAAGGCAGAGGCAACTCAGCATTGTTTTCAACGATGAGGGTTTCAAGTTGAACTTCAATGCCACCCAATTTAACAATTTCGTTTTCGACAACTTTCCCAGTAAGGGTTAGCGCGGATTCGGTGCCAATGCCAGAAATGATTTCAGCCAGTTCTGGATTGCCTTTTTTCCAGTGGGCAACCTGGGCTAAGCCAGTGTTATCACGCAAAATGAGAAATTGCATGCTTTTTTGGTCACGTAATGTTTGTAACCAGCCTTTTAGCTGGACTACTTCGCCAATTTTTGAGGGTAAATCTTTGATTAGGGTGCGTTCCATTTGATAACTCCAAATTAATGTGTGGTGGTTGTATTATACGACAGCAATCGCAGTATCGCTTGATGTGGATGTAAATTTCTTTGCAAAACCTGGCGGATGATTTCATCCAGTTCTTTTTCAGGAATAGACTGGCGCCATTGTTTGTAAAGCGCGTTTAGAATGAGCTTGCGTAAGGTTTCAGTAATAGCAGTCTCAGCTTTTTCTGTCCATAGGCCGGTTTCTTTTAGATAGATGCCGTGTTTAATAATTTCGTTTGCGAGATTGTCAACGCCGGTACCGTCAAAAGCGATAGTTTTTAACACTGGTGGAATCCAGCCAGATGATTCGATTTCTTCCTGCTTTTGGGGCATGGTTTCTGAAAGGCGATGCTTGCCACCAGCATGACGCAATCCGCGATAACCCATGGCAATCATGGTTTGTAAGTGCTTTACGCTTTGATCTGCGCCTAAGTGGTCTGCCTTGTTGACTACCAAGATGTCGGCAATTTCGAGAATGCCGGCTTTAATGCTTTGAATGTCGTCGCCCATGCCGGGTACGTCAACCACGATAGTGGTATGGGCAAGATTGACGATGTCGACTTCACTTTGTCCAGCGCCAACGGTTTCAATGATGATGTAATGATAGCCTGCGGCATCAAAAGCCTGACTCATCATTTCAGTTTGCATAGCCAGTCCACCCAATGCGCCACGCGAGGCCATTGAGCGGATAAAAATGCCTTTGTCGCCTTGTAAGTCTTGCATGCGTACACGGTCACCCAGAATAGCACCACCGGTGAAAGGACTGGTGGGGTCAACAGCAATAATTGCAACCTTGGGATGATGGGGTAATGCGCGTAAACTACGTGCTAAAGCGTTCACGAGCGTGCTTTTACCGGAGCCTGGAGGACCGGTGATGCCTATTTTATGAGCCTGACCGGTATAAGGGAAAAGTTTTTCCAAAGCCTGGATACCTATTTCACTACCGGCTTCAATTTGGCTTAAAACGCGAGAAAGGGCAAGTCGATTGCCCTTTCTGAGTTCGCTAATTTGCTCAGCGGGCATGCCTATGCCTCGGCTGAAACGGCATCGCGGATGTCTTTGCAGACTTCGCGTGTGTCGGTTCCCGGACCGTAAACTTTATGAACACCTTGTTCAAGCAGGCCCTGAATGTCATCTTCCGGGATAATCCCTCCCAAAAAGACTACGATATTGTCCTGACCATTGTCTTTTAGTTCCTGGATGATTTGGGGAACCAATGCGTTATGCGCGCCACTGAGGATGGAAAGGCCAACAACATCAACGTCTTCTTGCAGGGCGGCTTCGGCAATCATTTCAGGCGTTTGGCGAAGGCCGGTGTAGATGACTTCCATGCCGTCATCTCTAAGCGCGCGGGCGATAACCTTCGCACCACGGTCGTGGCCATCAAGGCCGGGTTTGGCTACTAAAACACGAATTTTTTTCTTGGGCATTTAAATCCTCCAAATAGTATGTCACCATTATAATGCAATTATCGCGCAATGGCAGCCTAAAGATATTTTTCATCCCCTAAAATAGTGAGGATTTCGCCATAATAGATATGGTGGTAATCCTTTTGTGGGTATTGCTTTTCGATATCTGGGTCAATAAAGCGGGAGGGTTCAAAAAATGCAGAATAGATTTTGTGACATTCGATGCTGAGTTCAGCCTGAGCGAAGGTGGGTGAAGCAACTCGTTGTGCCTTGACAGGGGTCAATTGCGTTTTGGATAGCTTGTCTTCATCTTTGCCAGAGTGGCTGCCTATGTATGCCAGGTCCTTTTTGAAGGTATCAGGGAAAGCGGTGAGAGTGAAATCCGGATATTTCTCCATAAATTGAAAGGTGTGGCGAGTTGGTCGCACAACAACCAAGGCGTAGGGTTTGTTCCACATTGTGCCAATGCTGCCCCAACCGATGGTCATGCAGTTGTAATCCTTCTTTTCAACATCGCCGACTGTGAGCAATAGCCATTGATGGTTAAAGAGAAAGTGGGGTTTTGTTACAAATTCACTGGGGGCAATTTGAATTAACTGGCTCATGGTGTCTCCGTTTCATTTTAGGGTGTTTGTGTTTCGATTTAAGTATATCCAATTACGCTTAGCGTGTATAATTTTGACTATGCAAACTGAAAAGAAGAGCATGTTGAGTATTATCATCAGATGGATTGGGACAATTGTTTCTCTGGGGGTTATGGTGTGGCTTTTGTCAAAAGTAGGATGGAAAGAAGCCTGGGAGACAATTGAGCAAATTGCCTGGTGGCGCATCGTTTTGGTTTTAGTCCTGGTTTTTATTTCGCGGTTTGCAACTTTTTTTAGATGGCATGCGCTTTTATCGGTTCAAGATGAAAGAATCTCTGCAAAAGAGGTCTTAAAATTGACATTCGCTGGCCTGTTCGCTTCAAATTTTATGCCTACAACCATCGGAGGGGATGTGTTTCGCTTGGCTGGGGCTATTCGATTGGGGTTAGACAGTGCTTTGGCAACTGCATCTTTGATAGCGGACCGTATCGTTGGCATGACAGGAATGACCTTGGCCTTACCCTTGGCTATCCCTAACTTTATTGTTTTCCTCAAAAACAAGGCAGATGCAACTGAGACTTTACGCCATATCCCGTTATTGGCGGGTGTGGGTGTAGACGAAGATAAACCATGCAATGATAAAACACCTTTCTTTAAACGCTTAGGGCAACGGATTAAAAACGGATTCAATAAATTAACGAATAATTTCCGCTATTGGCTAAAGAATCCTAAATCACTTATGAAAGCTTTGGCTTTTACGCTGGTTCATCAGTTGGCTATCTATTTGATTATTACAATTCTTATCAATGGTATGGGAGAAAGCCTGCCGTTTTATCAAGTGGCAGGAATTTGGAGCTTGACTTATTTCATCACATTGTTGCCGGTTTCGGTCAATGGCTTGGGACTGGCAGAGGTGACGATTACGAATCTTTATACCGCATTGGGTGGCATTAGCACAGCGACGAGTATCAGTTTGGCGTTTATTTTGCGTATTGTGTGGATGATTGGCAGTTTGCCCGGTGCTTTGTTTATGGGGGATGTATTAGCCGGTAAAGAAGAAGAGAGTGATTCCGAAGGTGAGATTCATGAATTATCAAAAGACTAAACCTTTTATTCAGCAATGGTTACTTTTGTTGGGTGGAACGATTGGCTGGTACCTTTACCAAAGTATTCACAACAGAAATATCTGGTTTTTCGCGATGGGGATTGTTGGATCGTTTGTTTTAATCTCGCTTTTAGTTATTAGTCTGATAAAACCAAAAAAAACAATCACTCTTAGTCTGAAAACATCACCTAAACTCTTACTGAGGATAACGTTTTTATTGGCTGCTATTATTTCAGTTTTATTTTTCAATTTTCGCTACGCATTGTTTGATTACAGTGCTTCGCGAATGATGGTGGCGGTAGGCATTGCGGGATTAGGCGCATTGTTTTTGATGGCAAGTGGGAGTAAACAAAACGTCTATCTTTATTTTGCTTCCATTCTGCTTGTTTTCGGGGTCTTGCATCGTACATTCGCTT
>CAZTEP010000117.1:0-4965 GCA_964612325.1 uncultured Anaerolineaceae bacterium | reverse complement strand
CCACCAGCACCCAAAGGGAAATTATCCTATTCTGATATCCTAATTGTTGGCAACTTATTTTCGAGCGTCATTAATCGTCAAAATCAACTTGGCACAATGTTAGTCGATTGGCTTGGTTTTCATAACAAACCCGCGATTTCTATTGAAGCAGGAGATGCCTCTGGAGCAATGGCTTTTCGGGTTGCTGCACAGGCAATCGCCTCCGGAGAAGTTGAAACCGCATTAGTAATTGGCGTTGAAAAGATGACCGATATCCCCAGTGCTCAACTTTATGCGGCTCAGGCAGCGGTATTGGATTTAGAGTTAGAAGCTGATCTTGGTAGTACACTCATCAGCCAAAACGCGCTATTAATGAAAAGATACATGCATGAATTTTCATGGACACTTGAAGACTTCAGCGCGTTTACGACCATACCCTATCAAAACGCCACCAACAACCCATACGCAAGGTTTCAACGTGCTATTCCAAAAGAAGCTTTCTTGAGCGCGCTAATGATTTCAAACCCAATCAATACCTTTGATGCTTCAATGAGTGTTGATGGTGCTGCTGCAGTTGTACTAAGCAATCGACCGGTTGATAATAAAAAGAACGTGCGCATGATTGCTTCAAGCGCAGTAAGTGATTCCGCATCCATTGAAAACCGGGTAAAAACGCTTAGTCTTAATGCCGTTACCAGATCAGCAAAACAAGCCTACGCGCAATCCGGCTTAATTCCACAGGACATAGACTTGTTTGAATATCACGATGCTTTCTCAATCCTTGCTGCGCTTTCACTTGAAGCAAGTGGTTTTTCCGAACGTGGCATGGCTCCTGCTTTAGCAAATGAGGGTCATTTCAAGCTTTCAGGCCAGCTCCCTGTTGCAACAATGGGAGGGTTAAAAGCGCGCGGTAACCCCATAGGTGCCAGTGGTATCTATCAAATCATCGAAGTTTATCAACAACTGCTCGGCTTGGCTGGTAAAAACCAACTCAACCTTGCAAGAATCGGCATGACACAAAACATTAGCGGCACTGGTTCCAGCGTTTGTAGCCATATTTTCGGACTTGAATGATAGAATAAACTTACACCAAGCACACATTTTTAGGAGAATGTATGGAATTTCATATTATCAGCTCTGCAAGGGACAAGTACGCCTTTGATGAAAAACTCTTTTCTTATGATGGCAACTTTGTTTTCGTCAATTTTCAAGCTGTTCGTGTCTTCACTAATAAACTCAATAGCCTCCGAGAAAACCCTCAAGATCCATCAACATACATTCAACCCGGACAAATAAACGCGCTTGGTTTGATAGATGAAATTGCCCATATTATTTTTCAGCGGTATTATGAACTACACGGTAAAGAGCTTCAATCAGAGCTATTCAAGTGGCTAAACAATTATTTAGGTGAACAAAAGTTAAAGAAAACATTACTAACCTACAGTGAACTCTTTCCTGCTTTGGATGTCTACCGAGGCAAAATTGCCACAATTGATTATTATCAGGACGAAACAGCCGACACTCCGAACTCACATCTCATTTTAGAAGAACTCATTTTAACTTGGCTCCTCAATCAAAATCCTGCCGCCAGTCGCTACCAAGAGTTGTTCACTGATACATTTCTTGTCAAAAACACGTCTTACACCCAATTAATTGACTTAGTTAAAGCATACTTTGTTTCAAAACCACCTTTTGGCGATGATAAACTCGATTTAATCAGCTTCCTGCGCCAACCAGCTATCTTATTTCCCAATTCACTAAACGATCAACTGGATTACATCTCAAAACATTGGACAGCCCACATTGGCGAGAGATTGAGCAAAATCCTGAGTGCCATAGATCACATAGCTGAAGATTCAAAAGCTTTTTATATCCATGTTCCGTTCAAAGATGACGTAGCACCAACATACTTGCCGGATTATTCCTCGCAATTTTGGTCAGAACAACAACGTCAACGCAACCTTGAAAATATTGAAAACTACAGTCCTGACAGTGATTGGATGCCCAAAGTTGTCATGATTGCAAAAAACAGTTTTGTTTGGCTCAACCAGCTTTCAAAACAATATCAAAGGCCAATTCAGCACCTCGACCAAATTCCAGACGAGACCCTTGATGAGCTCGCTCAATGGGGTTTTAGTGCGCTTTGGCTAATCGGCCTTTGGGAACGCAGCCAGGCTTCTCAAACCATTAAACAACTCTGTGGAAATCCAGATGCAGTTTCGTCTGCCTATTCTCTGTCTCGCTATCAAATAGCTGAAGCGCTTGGTGGAGAACAAGCCTACAAAAATCTTAGCCAACGTTGTGCCCAACGTGGCATCCGCCTTGCCTCTGACATGGTTCCAAACCATATGGGGATTGACTCAGATTGGGTTCATGACCACCCCGATTGGTTCATCAGCCTTGATGAAAGTCCCTTCCCGGTTTACAGTTTCGATGGCCCCGAACTTTCAAGTAATCCTAAAGTGAGCATCAAGTTAGAGGACCACTATTATAGTCGCAATGATGCGGCTGTCGTTTTCAAACATCATGATTATCAATCCGGTAAAACGCGTTACATCTACCATGGTAACGATGGCACCAATATGCCCTGGAATGACACCGCCCAGCTCAATTATCTAAACCCTGAAGTTCGCGAAGCCGCTATTCAAACCATTTTACATGTAGCCAGGCAATTCCCCATCATTCGTTTTGATGCCGCGATGACCCTCACCAAGAAACATTTTCAACGCTTATGGTTCCCACAACCTGGCACCGGTGGTGATATTCCTTCGCGCGCTGAACACGCTCTGAGCATTGAGGCTTTTGACCAAGCGATGCCCGAAGAGTTTTGGCGCGAAGTTGTGGACCGTGTTGCAGTTGAAGTGCCAGACACCTTGCTTTTAGCAGAAGCCTTTTGGTTGATGGAAGGTTATTTTGTGCGCTCTCTTTGCATGCACCGCGTTTACAACAGCGCGTTCATGAATATGTTACGCAATGAAGAAAATGCAAAATACCGACAACTGATAAAAAGCACTCTTGTCTTTGATCCAGAGATATTAAAGCGTTACGTCAATTTCATGAATAACCCGGATGAAAAAACCGCGGTTGAGCAATTCGGCAAAGGTGATAAATACTTTGGTATCTGCACACTGCTTGCCACCATGCCAGGTTTGCCAATGTTCGGCCATGGTCAAATAGAAGGCTACAGCGAAAAATATGGCATGGAATATTATCGACCTTATTGGGATGAAAACCCAGATCAAGGTCTGGTAGACGCTCATCGCCATTTCATTTTTCCGCTCTTACATCGTCGTAAGCTCTTCGCAGAAGTAGCTCAATTTAGACTTTATGACTTCCAGGTCTCTGAGCATGAAGTCAACGAGAACGTATTTGCTTACAGCAATGCTTGTCAAGACCAATCAGCCCTGGTTATTTATAATAACTACTTTGGTGAAGCTTCTGGTTGGATTAAAACTTCTGCTCCCTTCTTAGTAAAACAAGAAAATGAAAATCATCTCCATACTCAAACTCTTTCAGAAGCTCTAAATCTGCCAAAAGACCAACATGGCTTTTTAATCATGCGCGATCAAGTCAGCCACAAAAGCTACATCCGATCAATGACAGAGCTCCATGAAAAAGGTTTATTCTTCAGTTTACATGCTTATGAACGCATGGTATTAAGCGATTTTCGTGTGGTACATGGTGAGCAATTTTCAAAATTAAATAACTATTTGCAAGGCCGTGGAGTAGATAACATTGATGCCAGTTTAGACTATTTGATATTGCAACCCATTATGCAGGAATTAGATAGTTTTTTAAATACGCTTTCAAACCTGCAACAAAAACAAGAATTTGAAACCGCTCTCAACGATACACTCTCACGTTGGCGCATGCTGTTCAAACAAGTTCAAATCTATGCACAAAAAGATTTAGAAGAACAAAAAGCTGTTAATGAAATTGAAACAATCTCAAACCTTATCCTTACATCGACAAATTTGGATGATGAGGATAAAGAGAAGTTAGTTGACCCACCTGTCACTGATGATAATGAACTGACGAAAAAAATCGCTTCTCATTCCAGTACAACTGCTTACAGCCTCTCATTTGCCTTTTTAAGCCGCTTAGGCGGATCAGCATATCAAGCAAATAACGCTAAATTAACGTTGGAACTGCTCGATAAAGAGCCTATCCGAGCACGTATCTATGAATATTACAGGGAAATCGGTCTGCCACTTGATAAAATTCAAGAGTTTTACTGTAATACCCGTTGGTTAATTGCGCTGTTGCACAAATTAACCAACGTAACCATACAAAACCCGCAAACATGGTTCGATTTATGTTTATTGAATCCTGATTTTAGAAGAGCAATTGTCCTAAATCGTTACGAAGAAATCGACTGGTTTAACAAAGAAGCGTTTGAAGCGATGCTCTGGCACATGGAATTAATCCTGTCAAATGAAATTCAAGCTGAAGATGATTCTGAAACCACGAACAAAGAGCAGCGAATGCAATTGCTAAATGAACTCTTAGCAACGCTAAGAAAAGCTGAAGATGCATCAGCTTATCAAATTGAACGTTTACGGGAGGCGCTTATTGACTAAATTCAAAATCCCTGGCTCGTTCAAGAGTCTCTAAAAAGATGGTATACCCACTCAAGCCAGTTTCTTGAGAGAAAACGTCATTGAGCAAATCAAAAGTCGATGCCGGCAATGAATTGCCACTGTATTTTTGGCAAATCCATACAGCTTTTGCGGCATAGGCAATATTATTAGCCGGCTCAATACGATTGAAATCATCAAAAAACCAACCGCAGGAAGTAAACATTTTTTGCCTTTCTAATTGCGCTTCAAGCAAGCGTTCAATCCTTTGGGAATCAAATTCCAACCACAAATCACCAAAAAGCTCCCGTCCAATAGCCTCAACACTTTTAATACCAAGCATGTGCTCAATGTATCGATGACGTAATTCCCAGGCTAAGGGAGTAATGGTATCTTTATCAGCATTGTT
>CAZTEP010000116.1:0-4976 GCA_964612325.1 uncultured Anaerolineaceae bacterium | reverse complement strand
AGCCTATGTTATTGAACAAAGCGACTACGATATCATCAACAGTCGCCACATTTACCAGGGTATTTGCCCTAACTGTAAATCGACTTCAGTAAAAACTGAAGATAAAAAATAAAATTAGACCATATAAGGAGATTAACTATGGAAAACAACGAAACCATCCAACGCATGCCAATGATTGGCGATCCCGCCCCAGAATTCAAAGCAAAAACCACGCAGGGCGACATCAACTTCCCCTCAGATTACGCAGGAAACTGGGTGATCCTCTTCAGCCACCCCGCTGACTTTACCCCTGTTTGTACCAGCGAATTTCTCACTTTTGCAGTTCTCGAAGAAGAATTTGCCAAACTCAACACCAAACTGGTCGGCCTCTCGGTTGATGGCCTCATGAGCCATATTGCCTGGTTGCGAACCATCAAAGAAAAAATCGAATTCAACGGCCACAAGAATGTAGAAGTCAAATTCCCCCTGATAGACGATGTCTCCATGAACGTTGCCAAAAAATATGGCATGATTATGCCCAACGCTTCTTCCACACAGGCTGTGCGCGCTGTCTTTGTTATCGACCCCAAGGGCATTGTCCGCGCCATCATCTACTACCCCCTCTCAACCGGACGCAACTTTGACGAGCTCATCCGCTTGGTTCAGGCCCTCCAAACCGCCGATGAATTTGGCGTAGCAACCCCTGCCGACTGGCGACCTGGCGATAAGGTCATCGTGCCACCACCCGGATCCTGTGGTGTCGCCAACCAACGCATGACTGGTAAAACTGATATGGAATGCCAGGACTGGTTCTTCTGCCTGCGTCCATTGGACAAAGAAGAAGTTTTGAGCAAAATACAAAAATAAACTTAAACTTGATAAGAGCATAACATCTCAACAAAACTAAAACAAAAAGGACCTCTCACACTCAGGAGGTCCTTTTTATCATCAAAAACAATCCTAATGCTTAGTTTTCACCCTTTGGCGTGGGTGTAATAATTGGCTGGGGAGGCGTGCCCATCGGCGTGGGGGTAGGCATGGGTGTTTTTCCGCTTGGGTCAAAAACATAAACATACTCACCCAACTCGGCCCATTGAAAAAGCCAATTGGCATCACCCGGGAACATATTCACACAGCCATGAGACTGCGGATAACCCAAAGTTGCCGGCCAGTAAATGCCATGAATTGCCTGAGCGTGGTTGTAATAGAGCGCCCATGGCACTTTTTCATAATAAAAGAAATCCGAGCGGTCAGTCGAATATGAGCCTTGCATGGTATGCGACTCAATCTTATGATAAACCTCATATACACCAGGGTCAGTATAAAGCACACCGGCACCACTGGCAATGACAGTGGCAAATTTCAACTCCCCATTTTCGTACACTGCCAGCGTCTGTTGCTCCAAGTCAATCGCAATCCACCTGTCCCGGTCAACGCCTTCCGGTCTATGGGTATCCACCCGAACCATACGCGATTTAAGCGAAGGAATCCATTCATTGGGTGAAACCTCATACCAGGTATAACCCTCAGCTTCTGTGAGATTGTAAATTGGGAAAGAGTCATACTTGCTGTAAGCTATCCCGGTCCTTTCAGCAGCGAAACTTGGGCTTGTAAAACTTTGAATATTATCGATTGTGAACCCAAAGTCATGATTTGGCGTAGCATAAAATTCCAGGCCCTGCCAGCGTGGCCAATCCCAATGTGGAACTGCTTCCACCCATCCGCCACTGCTCATGCGCACGAAAGTTCTTCCGTCAACATAAGCACTTTCGGTCATGCTAACATATCTGGCCCGTCCTCCGGGAATCGTTCTCAAAACCGTTCCCCCAGACATAGCATCATTCAAGCTGGCATAAACAGGTACAGATTCGCCTTCTAAAATGGCGACATTATCTGGCAATTCAGAAAGACTTTCATCCGGTTTATGCGCCGCCAGACCACGCATGGGATAAGGAAAACCAGCCTCAGCCAAATCTGATATTGATTGTGAGGGACCCAATGGCAAACAGTACTCAGGATCAACCTGATAATATCCTGGCGGGCAAAGCGGTTTATCATAATGATCATTCTCGCTTCGTTCAGGAAATGCAGCAACCGATTTTGTGTCAAACTGAAGCAAAGAACCTAGTATTATTAACAAAATAAAAAAGAGCTTCTCCTTTTTCATACCCCCTATTATACCTTCCCCACATAAGCAATCAAACTTCCATTTAGGCATATCGATCTTAGCGCCAGAGCCTCATTAACGGTTATAATCAGCACATGCGAACCATCGTCTGCCTGGATATTGAAACCACCGGTCTCGACCCTGAAAAAGATGCCATCATCGAAATTGGTGCTGTCAAATTTAAAGATAAACGCGTTATCGCTGAATATTCCTCCCTTGTCAATCCACGCCGACCAATTAACCAATTCATCACTAATCTCACCGGCATTACCAATGCCATGGTCATGAATGCGCCATTAATCTCGGATATTTTGCGGGAATTTGTCGACTTTGTGGGTGACGCGCCTGTTTTAGGTCAAAACGTGGGTTTTGATCTCAGTTTCTTTCATAACCTGGGTGCTTTGAAGCACAACGAAACCATCGACACCTACGAGCTGGCCTCTGTACTGCTGCCAACTGCGTCACGTTATAATCTAAGTTCCCTGGCAATCCGTCTGGGGGTTATTCAACAAAACGCCCACCGCGCCCTGGATGATGCCCGGGCTACCGTTGAGGTTTATCACAAATTGCTTGAAATCCTCGAAGAATCACCCGCCCATTTGATTGCTGAAATCACCCATCATGCCGAAGGTTTGCGTTGGTCAGGCGAGATTCCTTTTAGAGATCAACTTCAGGAACTCAACCGTGAAGGTCTGCTTAACTTTCAGATCCTGGAAAAATCGAATACAAAAAACATCGTTTTTCCAAAACCGAACCCTGCAATTCCACTTGAACCAGCCAAAAACCCGCGTCCCTTGGATATCGAAACGCTTTCAGCTACTTTGGAACCCGGTGGAGAATTCTCGCGACATATCAAAGACTTCGAACATCGTTCCCAACAAGTTCAAGTCTTAAAATCGGTCGCCGAAGCTTTTTCAGAAGGCAGACACCTCATGGTCGAAGCTGGGACCGGCACCGGCAAATCGTTGGCCTATCTGATTCCCGCGGCTGCCTGGTCAATGCAAAATGGCGAGAAAGTGGTCATTTCCACTAACACAATCGCCCTGCAGGACCAACTCATCAACAAAGACATCCCCGACCTCATTGAAGCTTTGCATTTAGATCTGCGCACCGCTGTACTCAAAGGACGCAGCAACTATCTTTGCCCCCGCAAGCTCAATGCCATGCGTAAACGCAGTCCGGAAAACAGCGACGACCTGCGCGTTTTGGCAAAAATCCTGGTATGGCTTCACCAGGGTGGCAGTGGTGACCGTAACGAAATAAACCTTAATGGCCAGGTTGAACGCATGATTTGGAATGGCCTTTCAGCTGAAGATGAAAACTGTCGTTTAGAAAATTGTCTCAAAACAATGGGAGGCCGATGCCCATTCTATAAAGCGCGCATGGACGCTGAAAGCGCCCATATTCTCATTGTCAACCACGCCCTTTTATTAGCTGACGCGGCCACGGAAAATCGCGTTTTACCAGCTTTTAATTACCTCATTGTTGACGAAGCCCATCACTTAGAATCAGCCACAACCGATGCCATGGCTTTTCATCTGTCACCTTATGACATAAGACGTAGCATTCGCGAGCTTGGCAGTCACGAATATGGCCTTTTATCTCAGATTTGGACTGCCGTACAATCAAGATTAATTCCCTCAGAACTTGCTCAACTCAGCGTTACCATCGGTAAAATAACCGATATTGCCGTCCGTTTCGACACTTATATGGGGCAATACTTCAAAGCACTTGAATTCGTCTTGGAAGACCTCAGAGAAGGTCGCCCCATCGGCACCTATGCTCAACAAGTGCGTGTTTTGCCTTCTTTGCGCTCACTGCCCATCTGGTTTGATGTTGAAACAGCCTGGGACGATGCTCATGCCAGTTTACAAAGCCTTCTTTTGCAACTCAAAGCTCTGCGCGAGAGTGTATACACCCCGGAAGACTCAGATGATGACATCGCTGATATCATGGGTTCAATTGCCACCTTGAGTCAACACCTCAGTGAAATTGGTGAAAAAATTGAACAGCTCACCATGACACCACTCACGGACCAAATTTATTGGGTTGAATTTGACCCACTACAAAGTCGTCTCTCTTTACATGCAACCCCTCTGCATATCGGTTCGCTTATGGAAAAGTACCTCTGGCACGAGAAAGACAGTATTGTTCTCACCTCTGCAACGCTCACAACTCACGGTGATTTTGATTACCTCAAGCAACGCCTCAACGCTGAAGATGCCTACGAAATGACAGTTGGCTCACCATTCGATTATGAAACCGCGGTGATGCTTTATCTGCCTCATGATATCCCAGAGCCCAGTGATCAATATGGACATCAAAAAACGGTAGAAAACTGTATTATTCGTTTGGCGCGCGTTACCGGTGGCCGAATGTTAGTGCTTTTCACCTCATACGCTCAACTAAAAAAAACCTCCCAGGCTATCCAACCGCATTTAGCCAAATTTGATATCACCGTTTATGAACAGGGTGAAGGCGCTTCGGCTTCATCTTTGTTAGATTCGTTTAAAGAGAACGACCGCGCTGTTTTACTTGGCACACGCGCCTTTTGGGAAGGTGTTGACGTGCCCGGCGAGGCACTTTCGGCCCTGGTTATCGTCAAACTACCCTTTGATGTTCCTTCAGATCCTATCATTGCTGCCCGTTCAGAAAGTTTTGATAACCCCTTCGCGGAATACAGCCTGCCTGAAGCGATTCTTCGTTTTAGACAGGGTTTTGGTCGTCTCATCCGAACCCGCAGCGACCGTGGTATTGTGGTCTTGCTGGATAAACGCTTGATAACTAAGCAATATGGACGGTTTTTTATCGAATCGCTTCCAAATTGTCA
>CAZTEP010000115.1:0-5123 GCA_964612325.1 uncultured Anaerolineaceae bacterium | reverse complement strand
ACGTGTGCTCTTCCGATCTCCGCTTATGGTCATTAATTCCTGCAAGTGCAAAACGCTGTCATCAGGTAACACGCTCACCTCACCGCCATCCATCAAATTCCTGACCGTAGTCTTTAACTTGTGTTGCAAAGCGCGGTCTACATTTCGACGGTTGAGCAAGCCAATGACACGCTCATTCTCAACCACCGGATACCCCTCAAAACCATAACGGTTCATCAGATCTGCCGCTTCTTTAACGGTTGTCTCCGATGCAAGCAAAAGTGGATTTTGCGACATGATGTGTTTCACCTGCAAACTGGGTGTAACTACCCAAGGCAAATAATCGATGATTTTCTGTTCGTATTTTGCTAATACAAATTCACCTTGTTTCGCGTCAGGTCGGGTTTCAAGGCGAATTAACGCGGATGCCGCCCGCTGGTGCCCACCCCCATCGAAACGCCTGGCCAATTTGGCCATATCTACATTCGGTGAGCTGGCACGCGCCACCAAGCGTAAGCCCATGCGTGTTAGCACGAGCACAACCAAACCATCTGGTTGCAAAAATTCGCGCAACCGGTGCGCGACACTGGAAATTTCATCATTAAGGTCGAGCGCTGAGGCCGTGGCAACGGCAAGTGTACTTTGTTCAATCGTTAATGTTTTTAGGCCTTTGAGCAAACGGTCGTACAGTTGCATTTGCGCGTTTGAAAGTGGTGGGTTGAGAAATTGGGCTGTAATATTTAAATCCGCGCCCATAGTCAACAACCAGCTCACCGCCGAAGCATCGCGCGCGGTGGTGCTTGGATAGTTCAGAGAACCGGTGTCCTCGTAAATGCCAAGCAGCAAAAGCGTTGCCTCTTCTGCACTAACCGATAAATTAGCTTCAATGATTTTTTCAACCAAAACAGTTGTACAAGCACCCGTGTCATGAACTTCGTAACGCCAATCGGCACGTTCCTGGTCCTTGCGCGGATGATGGTCAATAACGCTCACGATGGTCTCGCGCGTAATTCCTTTCAACGTAACCATCGATTGAGTGTCTACCAAAATAATTTTTTCAATATTGGCACGGGGTAAATCGTTTATTCGCGAAAAGCCTAATTTATGACCATGTTTTCGCAAAAAAGCTTGTCCATTGCGATTGATTTGGCGTGGCAAAAGCGCGTAAGCATCAGGCGCCAGAATATGCGCGCCAAGCAAAGAAGCCAGCGCGTCCAAATCCGCTTGTTCGTGGGTCATGATCAATCGCATTGTTCCATCCCTAAAAAGGCAACTTAGTCAGTGTAAACGATTGCCTGCTGTGTTGGGTTATAAGCATTATAAATGGATTGCGACAAGCGCGCAAAAAGGATGTTACCTGTATCAAACAAGAGCTGATTTTCAGAATGCATGAATATCACCAGCACATAATTACCACCCGGACTGTAAACAATGCCAACATCACTAATGGTGTGCAAGAGACCATCCGTTTCGCTCGTCCAACCATGTTTGTGCGCCACGCGTCCTTCAACACCAACGCCCACTTCAATCAGTGCCCCCATTTTGTTTGCCAGCAGATTGTCAATCATAATCTGACACTCCCCCTGAGTCACCTGACCGTCAAAAAGCGTATATTCTAACCCTTCATTGTGCGCGCAACGATAAATTCGCTTTAGCAAATCACCAATTTCAGAAGGTACAGTTTGATTATAGGTATCAGGTCTTAAAAACACATCACGACGCAAATTGGCTGGTGTCTCAAACAAACGCAAAAGCGGTGAGCCGGGCTCAAAAAAACCCGCCATAAAAGTGTTTTCATAGCCTAACGTCATCATATCCTCAGTGACTTTCAACGGGCCCAGATGATTATCAAGATAATTTTTCATTAAGCCATCAGCAGGCGGATTTAGCGAATCCTTAATCATTGAGCGCATCCAGTTTAGCGCGGTTGCAGGTATAGGCTCATTAAGCTGGCGCATGGTTGAAACCATAATCGGAATTTTGACCGTGCTCGCGCCCGAATAGGCAACATCCACAGGCACATCCACCCCACCACGCGTTGCGAAATGCATCAGCCGGTCATCCTGGAGGTCGTACAAATAAAGCTCAACCAAACCGTCAAAGCCTTCCAGTTTAATCGTTTGGCGCAATTGGATTTCCAAATTCTCCCAGGACACAGGCAAAGCTGGCGTTTCGGTCACTTTTAGTTCAACCACTCTTTGTGTTGGCGAAGTCAAACTTTGGCTAATACTTTCCACGGCAGCATCAATCCCACTCAGTTCAAATCCCGGTTCACCCAACAAAACATGCGCGCTTTGAACAATTGGTACAGAAGCACTCGGAGATTGGTCATAACGATTGCGAAAAGTTTGCTCAAGCGTCATACGTATCGCAGAAGTATCCTGCGAAAACTGACCAGGAAGGTTAAAAGGTCGCGCTTCAACCCTCTTTCCCCACAAAAAAGCGCTCCATTTTGCCTCAGGGATTTGCTCATCAGCCCGATGTAAAGTTTCATCCATTTTCCAACCAAAACCTAATTGCTCCGGGTTGATTTGCACTCGCGCTCCGCGATAGCGTAATTCAATCGGAATTGAATAAGCCTCACGCAATCGCGCTTCAGCCGCTTTGCGCGAGAGGCCACCCACCGGAATATCAGCAATTGTCGAGCCGATGGGATAAACCGTGCCAACTGATTTGAAACGTGTATAATTCACAACCGTTAGAACAATAGCAGCCAAAAAACACATGCCTGCCAAGACAAACAAAATCGGGTTAGACTCTCTCTTACGGGAATAGGGTCGATATTTCGGCCTCATTGGCCTTCTTTTTGGTTTAAAAAATTTCTTACGCCGGTATAACATCACAAGAATTTTACCACCCCTTGGACTTGTCCAAAACTCATTTCCTTCACAGACAACTGTTTTTCCACGCGTCCCATGATCTGATATGATTCAAACTGGCACTCTCAAACTAAAGGAACATAAATCCCGTCAAATCGTCTTCTTTAAACAGCTTCCGTTTAAAATCCAAGAATTTTTTAAAGAAACACATTGTTTTATAAGCTATAATAAAAGACGGAGTATGAATGAACGAAAACAGAGCTAACCGAATTCACCCTTTAGCCTTTATAGGCGCTTTGTTGTTTGCAGCGCTCGTGCTTGGCCTGGTATATTACTTCTTCAAGCAAAACGCGGCAATGAACAAAGCAGAACAAGGAACAGTAGACTATCAGCTCACCGTATACCCCGCGCCCACACCCACCGCTACTGTTTTCATTCCAACGGACCTCCCCACACCTACAACAGAAGTCTCCAACATTCTGCCTGAAGGTGCCATGGGTGTTGGCAGCATTGTAAAAGTCATCGGCACAAGTGGCTTAGGATTAAATATTCGCAGTGCTGCCGGTCGTGGCCAACCTGTCATTTTTTTAGCTTTGGACGCAGAAATGTTCGAAATTGTTGATGGACCTGAAGTGCGCGACGATTTCATTTGGTGGAAACTTGAAGCACCATACGACGCCAATCGCAGCGGATGGGCTGCAGAAAACTATCTTGAACTCATCAAGCAGGAAACCCCTGCCCCATAAAAAACTGGAGCACCATTGTCAATTTTCTCTCGCCTCAAAAAACGCAAACCCCTCCCCACACAAAACGCTTTTAATAACGAAGCTATTCCCGTAACGCTGGAAGTAAACATAGCGCAATCCCTGGGGATTACCAGAAACCGCATGGAAGATGCGCTTTACACACTCCAAATAAATGGCGTTAATGTGGAAAAACACTACACATTAGGCCTTTTTATGGTGGCGGATGGCATGGGAGGCCATATTCATGGCGAAATGGCCAGTCGCTGTGCCATTCAGGCTGCCAGTTCAAGCCTGCTAAGCACCATTGTTGAACCTGTTCAACGCGGAAAAAACGCATTATCAGATGAAGAAATAAAAAACGCGCTTGAAAACGCGGTCAATGAAGCCCAACAAGCAGTCTTAAACCAGGTAAATGGAGGTGGCACCACACTCACCATCGCCTTAGTCTTCAACAAAGGGCTACATTTCGCGCATGTGGGCGATTCGCGCCTTTACATCAGCAGCGATACTCACACGCTCCAATCGCTCACCGTTGACCATAGTTTGGTGCGTCGCTTGGTTGACCTTGGTCAAATCAGCGAAGATGATGCCCTCGCTCATCCTCAACGTAATATTCTTTTTAGAGCTTTGGGCCAGCAGGAAGGTTTCAAAATTGACATCGGTCATTATCCACTCACCGAACCCTGCAACCTGCTTTTGTGTACCGATGGCCTTTGGGGTTTGGTCGATTCAGAAAGCCTCTCTGAGCACATCAACAGTAACACCGACCATAAAGAGATGGTCAATTCGCTCATTCAATTGGCCAATTCAGCCGGAGGCACCGACAATATCAGTGCCATTTTAGTCAAAGTATCATAGGAGTAAATCATGGAAAGTAATAAAACCCGAAAAAAGATTTTGGTAGTCGATGACGAACGTGGATTAGTGCGCATCATTCGCCTAAACCTTGAAACAGATGGTTTTGAAGTTGTTGAAGCTACCGACGGCAGACAAGCCATGGACCAATTGCGCACAACACTGCCCGATTTGGTACTCCTCGACATTATGATGCCTGATATGGACGGGTTTACAGTTTTGAGGCTCATCCGCGAGCAAAGTCAAATCCCGGTAATAATGCTCACAGCCAAAAGCGAAGAAGAGGACATTATTAAAGGCCTTGAACTCGGCGCGGATGATTACATCACCAAACCTTTCAGTCCTCGCGAACTCACCAGCCGCATTCGCGCCGTCTTGCGTCGCAGTGAACACGACGAAGCAGAAACCGGCAAAATCGTTGTTGACGATCGCCTAACCCTCGATTTTGACCGTCATGAAGTTTGGGTTAATGGCGAATTAGTCCAGCTGCGCCCCACCGAATACCGTTTACTCTACCATCTCGCTCAAAACGCGGGTTGGGTGCTCACCCATGATCAAATCTTGAACAAAGTCTGGGGATATAACTATGAAAACGAACCCCACTATGTTCGCCTCTACATCAATTATTTGCGTAAAAAATTAGAAGAAGACCCCAGCAACCCCAAATACATCCTCACTGAACGAGGAACCGGTTATCGCTTTGTAGACTATAAACGGATGCCAG
>CAZTEP010000114.1:0-5166 GCA_964612325.1 uncultured Anaerolineaceae bacterium | reverse complement strand
TTCCGATCTCCCAATCCAGGCGTTAGGAGTGCCTTGCTCTATCCATTGAGCCACTGGGGCGATAGCTCTCTGAGTATATCACCTTTATGGCAAATAATCCCAGGGGTTTACTGATGTGCCGTTATATCGAATTTCAAAATGAAGGTGAGGCCCTGTAGAATTTCCAGTAGTGCCTGCCGTGCCAATCACCTGACCCTGGCTCACACTCACGCCACATCTAACACCAATTGTGTTCAAATGTTCATAAAGTGTTTGAAAACCATTACCATGATCAATCACAACAAAATTACCATATCCTCCCGTTAACCAACCCGCATAAACTACAACACCACTATCCGCCGCGTAAATAGCGGTACCCATTCCAGCAGCAATGTCAATCGCGCGATGGCCAGGACTGAAGTTATTACCACTAATCGCATGAATTGCTGCCGGCCAAATAAAGTAGCCACTACCAACATAACCAGAACTGATATTACCACAAGACCCAGGCCCCGAAAAACCACTGTGCCGAACTCCTTGATCATCAACAACCACAGCAGCTTGGGTAATTTCAGTCAACGCTCGGTTTCCGCCGGGCACCATAACCACCGTGCCAGGAGAGATAATCGGGTCGCTCAAATCAAGATCATTCCCAATGAAGTAAAGAATGTCATCAATTTCCGCGCCATATTTTGAAGCCACCGAATCGATACTGTCGCGACTGGTCCATTTATGCAAAATACCATCAACCGGTGGAATAGTTAATACCTGTCCTGGTTTTAAATTATCAGATTTATCATATAAGATATCGTAATTAGCATACAAAATTGATTCAACGCTAAGACCATATCGTTCAGAAATACCCCAAACCGAATCACCGCTGACGACTGTATGTTCAATGCTTTTAGTCCGATAGTCCGTATTTAAATCTGTCTCAGTTTCTGGGTAGCGAAAAAAGCCGGCCTGTACTGGTTCCGGCTTAAAAGAAGGTAATGCAACGATCACGCTTTCTTCGATTGTTGGTGTTTTATACTGTACTACTGTGTGAAATCTTTCCATAGACCTGGCTACACTGCGTTGCCAGAACAAGAACAAAACCAAAGCGGCACAAACAACGATTGTCACCAACCACGCAATAAAACTGATTAAATATGGATTTACTTGTCTTTTGACAATTTTCGGAGTTTCAAGTTTAGCTTGAGCCATACGTTGATTATACTCTATTACATATCAGTCAATGTGGCCAGGAATTCCGCGTTCGTTTTTGTCTTTTCCATTCTTTGCAAAATGGCTTCAGTTGCCACAGCAGTATCCATTCCCGCGCCCTGAGGAGGGTTGGCAACCATTTGCAAATACATACGTCGCATAAGCCAGGAGCGTTGAAGGGTTTCTGGATCTAAAAGCAGTTCTTCACGCCGGGTTGAAGATTTTTCGATATCAATGGCAGGGAAAATGCGTCGTTCCTGCAAACGTCTTGAAAGATGCATTTCCATATTACCAGTACCTTTAAACTCTTCGTAAACGACATCATCAAGACGCGATCCGGTATCAACCATCGCGGTAGCGATAATCGTCAGGCTGCCTTCTTCTTCAAGGTTTCGTGCCGCGCCATAAAACCGTTTCGGCGGATACAGTGCGGAAGGATCCATACCACCTGAAAGCGTTCGCCCTGATGGATTGACCACCATGTTATAAGCACGTGCTAATCGTGTAAGAGAATCCATCAAAATCACCACATCGTGACCAATTTCAACCAATCGTTTCGCGCGATCCAATGAAATCTCAGCCATACGCACATGCGATGTAGTTGGCTCATCAAATGTGCTGGCAATTACTTCTGCTTCCACTGAACGGTCCATATCGGTGACCTCTTCGGGTCTTTCACCGATGAGTGACATGATTTGACGCACTTCAGGATGATTAACTGCGATAGCATTGGCAATTTCTTTCAAAATACTGGTTTTACCAGCTTTGGGTGGCGAAACAATCATCGCGCGTTGGCCACCACCGATAGGTGCAACCAAATTAATCATTCTGGTGGCTAAATTATGAGAGGAGTATTCTAAATTTAATAATTTATTCGGGAAAATAGGCGTTAGATTTTCAAAACGGGGTCTTCTGCGTGCTTCATCTGGTGTGAGGCCATTAACCGATTCGACCTTAAGCAAACCATGATGACGTTCCGACTCTCTGGGAGGTCGTACCTTTCCAATCACCAAATCACCCGGTCGCAAATCATATCGGCGAAGTTGGGCCTGAGACACATAAACATCATCAATTCCGATGCGATAATTGGCGCGCAAAAAGCCAATACCTTCATTCATCACTTCTAAAACACCACCGCGAACTTCAAGCCCCTCTTCTTCTCCAAGACGTCGCGCGATTTGAAAAATCAAACCTTCTCGCTTTAGTCGTTCAGGCGTAGGCAGATTCAACTCTTTGGCAGCCTTTCGCAGGTCTTTAACCGACATTTTTTCTAAATCAAAAATATCCATTTTTATTACCTTTCATCGAGAACATACCCATGACATTATAAAAACATGCGTCATCCAAACTCAATTTTGTTACTTCAGAATAATTCCAGTTGTTAAATAGGGGATCAACCTTTTTAAATATAGTTTATTAACTTGGGTATTTCAAGACTAAATTCAGTTTAGATTATACCATTATCTAATAACGATGCAAGTACAAATACACCAGCTAATCCCACCGGACTTCATTACGATTATAATATGCACATGCGAACAAAAAGATCGCTTCTACAATGGATTGCCGCAGGCATGATTTTGATGGCCGCTTTCCTGGCTATTTTGCAACTCACTCGTTATTCACGCGTTCGTGCCAACTTTCCCAGTGGCCTTAAAATAGCTGGTATTCCCGTAGGAGGTTTGAACTATGCCGATGCCTCAGACCGACTGGTAAAAATTTATATGTCGCCAATAGAACTACTATACGGCGACGCGCGCATTCAAGTGCGACCAGCCACACTCGGGTTCGAGCTGAAACTTCAAAACATGTTAGCCGCTGCCGACCAACAACGTACTGGCGAGCCTTTTTGGAGTGGCTATTGGAAGTATCTCTGGAATCGCCCCGTCACCTCAAAAGATATCCCCTTACAAGCGGATATCGATAAAACGCGTTTACTGGCTTATCTTGAGACTGAAATCGCTTCACGTTACAACGAACCAGCCGAACCACCCATGCCTGCTCCAGGCGAAAGTTATTTCTATCCCGGAAAACAAGGCACCGCTATCAATTACGGAACTTCCATCGATAATATCGTTTCAACCCTCAACACTCCCGGTAACCGCAGCGCCAAACTTGACATCATTGAGAGTTCACCTGCAAACCCCACCATTGACCTCCTGGATTACATGCTTCATGACATCATCAAACACAGTCGTTTTGATGGTTGGGTCGAATTTTATTTAAAAGACCTCAAATCAGGCACCGTGCTTCACTTTACCGATAGTCGCATCAGAGAAGATGAACTTCCGGTCAACATAGCTTATTCCGCTTGGAGCACAATAAAAATACCCGTTTTAGTCAGCGCATTTCGACAATTGGAAGAACCCTATGATCCTTCAGTTTTAAGACAAATTGAGGAGATGGTTGAAAAAAGTGACAACGATTCGACTGATTTCATTGGTCGCCAGGTCATTGAGCGCAACTTTGGTCCTTTGCAGGTTACCGAAGATATGCAAACCTTAGGCTTAGAAAACACCTTTTGGGCAGGCTATTTTGCGCTTGGCTCTCCCCTTTTACAAGCCTTTTCAACACCAGCCAATCAAGACAAAACCTACGATACCGACCCTGACCGATACGCGCAAACAACCCCCATGGACCTCGGTCTGTTACTTGAAGAAATTTACTACTGCGCCAGAGACTTCGGCGGTGCCATTCCATTGGCTTTTGAGGGTGAAATAACCCAATATGAATGCCAATTAATGGTCGAATATCTTGCCAAAAACGTCATCTCTGTTTTCCTTGAAGCTGGCGTACCACCAAACACGGTAGTCGCACACAAACATGGCTGGGCTGTTGAGTATAAGGATGGCTATATGCACACCATGGGAGATGCCGGCATCATTTACACCCCTGGAGGTGATTACATCATTTCCATCTTCCTTTTTCACCCTGCACAAGCCATCTTTGACCACGCGAATGCCCTTGTATCAGGCCTTTCAGGTGCGGTTTATAACTATTTCAATCTTGAATAAGCAAATAATTGGAGTATAATTGCACAGCTTGCCCGCGTAGCTCAATGGATAGAGTACCTGACTTCGAATCAGATGGTTGGGGGTTCGAGTCCCTCCGCGGGTATTTTTTATTGACTTTTCTCGTTGGTGCGTATAAAAGATGATGATTTATAATGACATTCCCCTATACTGCGCATCTGACATACAAATTAATTATTGTGTTTTTGTAATTCAATCAAAATTTAAACCACCAAAAATTTGGCATTGTTTTTAAATACAAGAAATATTGGCATAGAAAGTGCATTAGTTCCCTTGAACACGCTTCAAGCTTCCAAGCGCGCGAAGGTTGGATTATGCTTGATGCTATAATTAACCAAAGACAGCAAGGAGTTTTCATGGCCAAGCGCCCAGCAAGCAAATCAAAATCAAGTTCTAAATCAAAATCGGGTTCCAGAAAGAAAAGCACTTCAAAACAGTTACCTGAATTTAAATTTGATTTTTCAAGAGAAAAGCTAATTGAAATATCTGGTATTGTTTTTCTTATCTTTGGTTTTATCACTCTGATAATGACTGTTTTTGCAAAAGCGGATACTTTCTTTGCGAAATGGCCAGATTATCTCCTGCTTCAA
The DNA here is from genome assembly GCA_964612325.1 of uncultured Anaerolineaceae bacterium. Taxonomy (GTDB): domain Bacteria; phylum Chloroflexota; class Anaerolineae; order Anaerolineales; family Anaerolineaceae; genus Mesolinea. The sequence continues at coordinate 359 of CAZTEP010000114.1, read as the reverse complement.
ACAGGTCTTTTTTCCTATGTTCTGCCTATTATTTTTATCGTTATTGGCGCGTGGTTCTTACTTTCAAGATACAAACAATTCCCAGATGTCACTATACCCCGCCTAATTGGCGCAACCGCGCTTATCTTTAACCTTATCACCTGGTTTCAACTCTTTCATGCCGCTGACCCAAGAAAAGCCATCCCAGAGCATGGTGGTGGCAAAGTCGGTGAAGCCATCTACAATTGGTTCCATCATGGTTTAGGCACACCTGGCGCGGTAATCATGTTAATTGCATGGCTGCTTATTTCGCTTATGCTTTTGGTCAACTTATCCATGCCAGCGCTTTTAGCCTGGTTAGTCTTTACCGTTAAAGACAG
>CAZTEP010000113.1:0-5209 GCA_964612325.1 uncultured Anaerolineaceae bacterium | reverse complement strand
CCCCACGCAGCCATTCGCACCAATGTTTACAAAGAAGAACTTTTGGCCGACGCGCCCGAAACCTTCAAGAGCAAGCCTTCAAACTTCCGTGAATGGAAAGAAGGTTACGCCTGGACTGTTCAGGTTGCCCCACAAGATTGTATCGGCTGTGGTCTTTGTGTTGAAAACTGCCCCGGCCGTGATCGCCAGAACCCCGAAAACAAAGCCATTGTAATGAGCGACAAGATGCCAATTCGCGAGCAGGAAATTGAAAACTGGAAATTCTTCCTCGACCTGCCCCTCATCCCACGCGAAGACATCAACACCAACACTGTCAAAAACAGCCAGTTGCTTGAACCATTGTTTGAGTTCTCCGGCGCTTGCGGTGGTTGTGGTGAAACGCCCTACCTCAAGCTGGCAACCCAACTCTTTGGTGACCGCATGATCGTTGCCAACGCGACAGGTTGTTCCTCCATTTACGGTGCCAATCACCCCACCACGCCCTGGTCTACCAACGTCAATGGCATTGGCCCGGCCTGGTCAAACTCCTTGTTCGAAGATAACGCTGAATTCGGTTTGGGCATGCGCCTGACTGTGAATAAATTTAAACAATTTGCCTCAGAAATTTTGGATCGCAACCGCGATAAAATTGGCAACGATTTAGCGACCGCCATTTTGGAAGCTGATCAAAGCAATGAAGCCGGCATCATTGCCCAACGCAAACGCGTGAAGGAACTAAAAGCCAAGCTCCAAAACGAAACCGAAGGCGAACTGCGCTCCTTGCACAATCTGGCCGATTACCTGGTCAAGAAGAGTGTTTGGATTATCGGCGGTGACGGATGGGGTTATGACATCGGCTATGGTGGTCTTGACCATGTTTTGGCCAGTGGTCATAACGTGAACGTACTCGTGATGGACACCGAAGTTTACTCCAACACCGGTGGTCAAAGCTCCAAAGCGACCCCCCTCGCTGCGGTTGCAAAATTCGCCTCTGATGGTAAAGCTATGCCCAAGAAAGACTTAGGCATGATTGCCATGACCTATGGTAATATCTATGTAGCCCGTGTTGCCATGGGTGCCTCAGACGCTCAGGTTTTGAAAGCCTTCACTGAAGCCGACTCATACGACGGACCGAGCCTCATCATCGCTTACGCTCATTGCATCAACCACGGTATCAACATGAAGAAGGGTCTCATCCAACAGAAATTAGCTGTACAGTCTGGTGTTTGGAACCTCTTCCGCTATGACCCACGCCTCATCGCCCAAGGCATCAACCCCTTGCAGCTTGATTCGAGAGAGCCAAGCATCCCGGTTTCTGAATATGCCTACAACGAAACCCGCTACCGCATGTTACTCAACCAGGATGAAGAACGCGCTGAAATGCTCATGCAGATGGCACAAAAAGATGCTGAACGTCGCTGGTTCATGTACTCACAAATGGCCGCGATGGACTATTCAGCAATGAAACAAGACTAAGCGCTGATTAATTCAACGCACTAAGGTAAAATAACGATGGCGAAATATTTCGCCATCGTTTTCTATTAAGCTGTAAAATACAGTACAAATGCTTCTAAAACCTCCTCCATCAATGGTATATTTAAGAGCGTGAGCATACTATGTCAGATATTCAACAGATAAAAGCTAAATTAGATATTGTCGATTTAGTGAGCCAAAACGTAAAGTTGCAACAGAGGGGAAAATACTACACTGGTTTTTGTCCTTTTCACAAAAACGTTAAAACACCTGCTTTTGTAGTTTATCCCGATACACAAACCTGGGTCTGCTTTGGCGAGTGCAATGACAGTGGTGACGCGATAAAGTACTACATGAAACGCGAAAATCTTGACTTTCGTGAAGCCATTCAACAACTCGCAAAAATAACCGGCGTACAACTGCAACACTACGAAAAGCGTGACCAACAAAAAATTGACAGCCTCGAACATCTCAGCCAATTGCTTGAAGAAGCGCAGTCCTATTTCAGACAACAGATGTTAGAAACAAAAGAAGGCAAAAAAGCGCTCGATTACATTCGTTCGCGTCATTTAAGCGACGAAACCATCAAAATTTGGGGGCTTGGTTATGCGCCACCCGGTTGGGATAACTTAAGCAAACACTTTTTAGCAAAAGGCTACAAAGCTCAGGACCTCATTGATGCCGGATTACTAACCGAACGCGAAGATGGAGGTCATTATGACCGTTTTCGAGACCGTCTCATGTTTCCAATTCGCAACGCCACCGGTAAAATGGCAGGTTTTGGCGCGCGCACACTTAATCCTGACGACGTACCCAAATACCTCAATTCTCCCAAAACAGATATTTTTGACAAAGGCACCTTGCTTTATGGCATGGATCTCGCACGCAGTAATATGCGCGCGCTTAGCCAGGCTGTCATTGTTGAAGGATACATGGATGTTATCGCCTTACACCAGGCTGGCTACAAAAACACAGTTGCCTCAATGGGAACAGCCCTTACGGAAGACCAGTTCAGGCTGTTAAAACGCACAACCCGTAACATCGTACTCGCGCTGGATGCCGATAAGGCTGGTCAAAACGCGACCTTACGTGGTTTGGAAACTGCCCGCAGCACGATGACTGATGGCGTTGAACTTTTCTTCGATTCGCGTGGTTTATTGCGATCTGAAAAAGTTCTTGATGCAGATATTCGCGTTACAACCCTCCCTGAAGACAAAGACCCAGATGAAATTGCCAACGAAGACCCTGAAAAATGGCGTGTCATCCTTGATAATGCGAAGCCAATTGTGCTCCACGTGATGCAAACCCTCGCCAAAGACAAAGACCTCCGGGACGCTAAAGTGAAACGTGAAATTGCAGCCCAGGTTTTGCCCCTTATCGAAGAAGTCGGAAACCCTGTAGAACGAGAAAGTTATCGACAAAACCTGGCCAACATGCTCACTATTGATGTTCGCGCGCTCAGTCAGCCAGCATCAACAGGGCGAAGAAGACGGCAACAGCCAAGAGCATCTTACGAACCAGTCGAAGAAACGCCGGTAACCATCCTTCCGGCCATTACCAACAGCAATCGCTTAAAAGAAATGCACTGCATCACCTACATCGCGCGCGAGCCCAATCAACTCAATCAAATCAACCGCCAATTGGCCATCATAGAAATCCCGCCTTTGTCAGAAAAAGACTTTCAGGAAGCTGATTGTAAATTCGTTTTTGAAACCGTTCAAGCCAGCCTTCTGCAGGACCTTGAACCAGCCACTGAATATGTGCTTCGAAATATTGAAGGTGTTTTTACCATCCCTGAAAAAACGGAAGAAGAGAAAGCCGAAGAAGATAACCGTGATTTGCACAAACCCAGTGACCATAAGACCTTCCTTGAACACTTCAAAACAGTTCTCCGCATTCGCAAAAGCAACCTTAAAAATCGCTCTCAGGAACTTCAATTCATGCAATCAAACGATGAAACCCGCCGTTACACAGAAGAAGAAGAAAATTTCCTCTTTTATGAAATTCTCAATCACATTCGTGCTATCGACACTGCTTTAGCCTCACCAGTGTTGCCTGAAATCGAATTGAGAAGAAGATTAGCCGAAGAAGAAGAAGCAAAGAAGCGACAAGAAAAGAAAGCTAAAAAAAGGAAATAAACATGTCGGACAACGACAAAACAAACGATAATAACAAAAAAACATCCACTGATGCCTCTCCGACTGAAGACCAGGCATTTGTTGAAACCTTTGAAGACCCAATAAAACTGTACCTGCGTGAAATAACCGATCATCCCTTGCTCAGCTTTGAACAGGAATTTCGATTAGGTATAGCCGTGCAGGCTGAAGAACTGGCCAAGGCGATAGAAGATGATACACATAGTTTGTTGCTTTCCGCTTTGCTAAAAAACATGCCCTCAAACTGGCAAAACATCCTTGATGATTGCAAACGCCTCAAGCTTAAAGCACCGAACATCCATGAGTTACTCAAAGAAGCGCGCAAATTTTCTGATGGAATCAGTTCCAGTGAACCTTCATATATGCTTAGCATCCTTGATACGCCTCGCTGGCGAAACAAAGATCGATTGTGGGATATTTTCGCATGGGATTTAATTCGTTTTTTTCAAGACCTTTACCTGTTAGGCAACCAAAACCTTGACACCCTAATCCAACTCGTTCCCTCATATAAGCATCAAAACGACTTTATCAATCAGCTTACCCCGGAAGTCTTAGATTCCGATTTACACCAAACCCGTCAAACTGTGCGCGAGAACGCAAAACGCGCCCGAAACATTTTGGTTGAATATAACCTTAGACTCGTTGTCAGTGTTGCTAAACACTTCTCAAACCCCGGCGTAACCCCATTGGATTTGATTCAAGAGGGTAATATTGGTCTCATTGAGGCTATTCAGCGCTATGACCCCTCTAAAGGCTACCGCTTTAGCACCTACGCCACATGGTGGATTCGCCAGGGTGTCTCACGCTACATAGCCGACCACGCGCGCACCATCCGTATTCCTGTTCATGTCGCTGAGGCCATCACTCGCTTAAACAGAATTCAAAAAGACTTAATTCAACGTTTAGGACGTGACCCCAACTTTAGCGAAATTGCCGCCCATTCAGAATACCTCAGCGACGAAGATAAAAATGCTATCGCAGCCATCAGTTTCAATCGTGACCAGGCCGAAGAAGGCCTGTTACACCGCTGGGACGAAGCCACCCGAAAAGTTGAAGGTATTCTCAAAAACCGTGACGTGCCCCTCTCACTCGAAAGTCCCATAGGCGATTCTGAAGATGGCATTCTTGCTGATTACATTCCAGACTACGATGCTGAAGAACCCATCGACGGTGTTATGCAGGCAAACCTTAAAGATAGTGTAAAAGCCTCGCTCGAAACCTTAAACGAACGCGAAAAACAAGTCCTCGAACTGCGCTTCGGCTTGGTTGATGGCACTATTCACACCCTCGATGAAGTCGCCACCCAATTAGGCCTTACCCGTGAACGCATTAGGCAAATTGAGGCGATTGGTCTGCGTAAACTCCGCTACCAACACGGCAATAATGTCTTGCGCGATTTCATTGAAGATTAGCCCTTTTTAAAAGTGCCATGTTATTTCAACATAATCTTATATTCTTTGAAGACGCGAATGCTTTTTTAGAGCATACTCTGCCCGTTTTTGAAAGCGATGAGACAAGGCATAGCCTTATGTTAGGCATTAGCCTTGGATTGCAAAAAAATCCCGATGCCTATGGCAAAAAAACACCTCTCATGACCCTTC
>CAZTEP010000112.1:0-5224 GCA_964612325.1 uncultured Anaerolineaceae bacterium | reverse complement strand
TCACGTGGTACGGTTGAGTTCACAAGACGAACGCGAGATGAGCCTGTTGAATAATTACTGCAATCATTACCAGCATGTGAACCATCACACGACAGGAGCGGATTTGCGTGCGCTTGGACTGGAACCCTCGCCACGGTATGAGGAAATTTTGCAGCGTCTTAAAAAGGCATGGTTGGACGGTGAGGTTCATAGCCTTGAAGAAGAAAAAATACTCCTCAAGCGACTGGTTGAGGAATGATAGATTCTGTGAATACCAATGGGTGTTACAAGGCACCGAACGGACAATGTTTCAAAATCCGAACCTTGCTTGAAAATGACCTGCCAGCGCTTGAGTGGGATGGGGAATATTTACACTTTCGATTGTTGTATCGGGGGCATTACCAAAACAGCGTATGGGGCAACACGCGCATTTGGGTGGCGGAAGCTGATGATGGCGAGATAGTTGGGCAGGTCTTTTTGAACCTGCTTTCACGCAACAATGAAACCGCTGATGGAGTAAGACGGGCTTATATCTTTTCGTTTCGGGTGAAGGAAAAGGTGCGTAATATGGGTTTGGGTGGCTTCATGATGGACTTTGTGGAAGACTGGGCGCGGGAACAGGGTTTTACACATTTGCGTCTAAATGTTGAGCGCATCAATATTGACGCCAGACGGTTTTATGAACGACATGGCTTTGTGGTTTTTGGCAGTGACCCAGGCGAATGGTCTTTTATGGATCATAACGGCATTTGGCAAGAACGGGTTGAGCCTGCCTGGAAGATGATTAAAACAATAAAACGACATCCAAAAGACTAACAATTAAAAACAGACCTAAGCTAATAAGCCGGGTCTGTTTTTGTCTGTATAAAAATAGGGTTGGTTTATAGTCTGAGATTATTTATCTTCAGAAGTTTCGTCGATGTACTCTTCTAATTCCTCAACTGTCTTAATGGTATCCTCTTTCAGCTCTTCTGCTGTTTCCTCAGTTTTTTCTTCGACTGCTTCAATTCCTTCTTCAACGCGTTCTGAGTCAATCAAAGCGGTGGGTTCTTCTTTATCTTCATCGCTTTCAACCGGGCGGTTTTTCGCGTTCTCAGTTGCCCAGTCACTGAAGATTTGTTTGAGCTCTTCATAATCCGCATCAATTAACTCTTTTGAAATGCCCAAAACACGGCCCTGGCTGTAGGTTCGCACATAAAAGCCGTTTTTCACTTCTTCAATGCTTTGAATTTCTTCTTTTGGAACACGTACTTCCGGGAAATTGGGTTGGGTTTGCAAAACACCATCCTGGTCAACGCTAAGGGAGTATTCTTTCCAAAGTTGCACGTTTTGTTTGTAGCGCTTGAAACCCATATAAGCGTAGAAAGCTATCATCAATACCACCAGGATAATGGTTTGGGTCAACATCTCGGGTCGGTTGCGGTTAAGAAAGTAAACAAGAACGAGCATCAATACCAGGGGGACGGCATACATAATTACAAGTATTTTGGTTTGTTTTTTGAGTTTATCAGGGTCGAATTGGTAGGTTTTCATTATCTTCTCCATTTGTTGGTGAAAATATTATACTTGATAAGTGAAATAAACAAGCTGAAGTCATGATAAATAAAGACAATAAAGCACTAATTTTAGAACTTGATCAAAAGTAACTTGTTAATTTGCCAGCTGGATAATTTACCTTATTCGCTTATTTTCTAATAAATTCAAAATCCTTTCAATCCCTATCCTCGCAGCAAGCTACGAGGCATTTCGGGTTCTCACCCTACGGGACGGATTTTGAGGACAGTTTCGTAGCAAGCTACGGGGAAATGCCCTCATTCGTATTATAAATACTGCGTTAATATCCTAACCAAAGCACTGACAGCAAATGAGCCATCAATATCGCATCTGCTCTGTTTTTTCATTAATTATGTCTCTAAAACCCAAGTCTCATTTCATAGACGAAAATCCTGGTTTTATTCCATGAAATTAAATCTATAGATATAAGCATCCTCACCATAGTGCCGATTACCCACCCAATAAACAGTTCTATTGGTTTGGTTATAAATCACGCTATGAATTGTGACAGAATAGATATCGTTATCCCAATCGCTCAAGGCAACTTCTTTTAAAACAGACATGGCATCTTCATCATCTTTTACTATACCATCCCTTTGTTCTAATTCTGCTTTGACAATTTGATACCTGTCAAAACCATGTTGCTTATCACCTTCTTCATAATAGCCAGGATAAATAATAAAGTTTGTAACTAACTGGTATCTGTCTGTGCCAGCTAGGCTCGTTGAGTCATCATTATAGATCACCATTAATTCTCTTTTTTGCCCGTCTGTGTCTGTAGAATCGGTGCCAGCGATGTATTCCAGTACAGCAGACCGGCCATTGGCATCAGATATCATATAGTGAAAAGATGAATTGGCTGAGTCGTGCATATCGTATTTTCCTGCAATGGCTATAGCTTCTTCAACTGTGGCTGCCTGGTCAAGCATGAGTCTTAAAAGAACTGTTGATGTAAGATCAGGCTTGCCTGTTTCTTGATCTGTAGGCACATTTGTTTTTCCCGGACCCTGATGGGTCATATAGATACCAACAGCAAGTCCTTTTTCATTCATTCCGTCAAGTGGGGCATAGGCTGCAGCGATGGTATTGATTTTATGTCCCAAACCTTCCATCCTCTTGTCACTGGCTACGCCTAAAAAGCTGAGGTCAACGGTTGATATTGATTTATACCTGTTTGTTGGGTTGGTATGTACAATAGCGACGTTGGTCTTAAACATATCATAATTTCTTGCAAAGACTTTATCGCCATTGGCAGCATTGGCAGAGAATGAAGAACAGCCTACAGTGTCTGACTCTTCAATGGACAAATTAAATAGTCCCTTCGTAATTTTTGAAGTCAAGAAGTTTATTAATTCTTTATCGTTCTTTGTGCCACCTGCTTCTAAATATTCATCAAGATAATAGTCTCCAAAGACTGTTATTTCATACACATAACCGTTTGTATTATCATCACCTGTCATGATTTCTCTTATGCTTAAAAGAGTTCTGATTTCATTCATCCAAATAAAACCTGCCACTAAAAGCAATAAAACTACCACGGACAGGATAGACAGAAGAATGGTCTTTACTAAAGATTTATTCCGTTTATTTTTCATATTCATTCCTTGTGACAATATCATATTTTGCGTTCCTATTGCTGCTTTAGCAGTTCCTATGGAAAGATGAGGGCGCTTTTTGTACTCAATGATATTGACTACATCATTTTATCGGTCTGGGATTAATGTTGCGGGTCTGTCTCCGAAATACTGCATTAACATCAAAACCAAAGCAGTGACAGCGAGAATGCCATCCATAATGCCAGCGGGCAGTAAAAACATCATTAAAATAATGGTGGTAACAGAATTAATGACAGACAATGCTAATCCCCACATTCTGTTTTTTAGCAATCCAACCGCGCCAATAATTCTCAGGATGCCAAATATTAAGCTCATCACTGCCATCATATACAGGTTATCCTGAAAATATTGCAGTTTAAATTCAAAATATTGTCCTGCATTGCTATTACTGAAGCTAAAAATCAAGGCAGACATCATGAATAAAAAACCGGCGATTTCCATCAATCCGCCATGGATTATCATCAATATTGCAGCAACTCTATATTTTTTCATATTTATTCTCCTATATAAACAATAATCTTGTCTTTTTCCTGGATAAAAATCCAGTTGGTGTCATTTTCAAATGATATTTCATCACATAATCCTGAAACGATTCTAGTCAAGCAGTAGAGGAATTACAATGAACTGTATGATCTTAGCTTGTAAGAGTAATATATGATATTCACTGAAATACTTGAAGATGATGAATGAATTGTGAACTTTACCAATGAGATTATTAACTATTTGCCTGTGAAAAATCATCATCATGAAACATAATGGAAAATTATTAAGGTGAGAAGCCAGAACATGGTCACTCCAATCGCCTAGCTGAACCGCAAGGTAATCCAGAAAGATGGGTGGTATGAACCTGAATTTATCATCAATACCCTTGGTAGTTTTTCTTAGATGTGCATAGGGTGATATACGGTCTAATGACGAATGTCGTCTGAGGATATTGTAGTAATAAAATAATCCATCGCTTCAAAAAAAGGACTTCTTCTTTGAAGCGATGGATAAGAGTTGGGGAATATAAAACGCCTCGTCATCAGTTTGATGAGAACATTCGATATGGGGGGGATCCTCAGGATGTCCGACACGGTTCTGTATGAAAGTGTAGCCAAAATCAGAGAGCAATTTTCTCAACTTACAGATTTTGAACCAGAACTTGCCCCCAAACGCTTCACCTCTGTCCACAGTAAAGAAGGTCTGGGATTGAACGCCATGAGATCCAAGCCATGAAAGCACCCAGAAAATCCACGCTAGTCCATTTGTCCAGCTTTTCTCGTAACTATAGCCCATAAGCCTGAAGCGAGAATGGACATCAATAGCAATCCACTGATACAAAGACAGGTTTTTTGTGTGAATATGATGGATTTGCTCCATAGAGAGGGCTTTTTGGCCACCAATAAATTTGAGGTCCATTTGAACCACCTCAAATGCTTTGGCTGAATACCAGTTTACAAACTGACATTTGGTCTTATTGGCTGTCTTTTGACTTCTAAGTCTGATTTTATCTTTATTGCGTCTAAGAATATGGCGTATGGTGTGCTGTGAAAGACTGATTTGTTCAAGCTCTTCCAATTCTTCTTTGATACGAAGTGGCTCATAACCGGTCTGTTTTCTGACTTGCAAGACACGCGTTTCAAGTTTGCTGTCTGTTTTATTGTGTACCGTATGAGGCGCGTGGGAACTGTCATTTAGATTATTCTCAGTGGGTAATATCCTTTATCAATGTAAACCTCAATATCTGTGTATGGTAATCCCATTATTTCCAGACATTGGGTGCGGTATTTCTTATAACCTCGGTTCATAAAGTGTATACAATGTGCTGACCTGTTTACAAATGAACTCATACAAAAATTGTCAATATGGTGGAATATCTGATATAATCCACAGTCGGTTTATTGACGAAATTTGACTATTAACATAAGCCAGGCAAAGCGCCAGGCAAATCATTACAGGAAGGTAATACATGAAAGAATTTTCAACCGCATCAATACGCAACATTGTGCTCGCCTCGCACAGCAACTCGGGTAAAACTATGCTTCTCGAGAATATTTTGAATTTTACTGGCGCTACCACTCGCATCGGAAAAA
>CAZTEP010000111.1:0-5225 GCA_964612325.1 uncultured Anaerolineaceae bacterium | reverse complement strand
GTGCCAGCAACGACATCCGTGAAGTCAACTACATCTTCAGCCCTGGCATCAACATGGTGTTTGGTTCGCTAAACTTCCTGTTCATTCCTCTGGTCATTGGCTGGCGCATCCACCCAGCTTTATTAGTCACCCCCATTGCCTTTATTGTGGCATATACCATTGCAGTCATTTACTACCTACGCGTTTTAGAGCCGGTCACCCGCAAAGTGCGCGGTAGTTTTGGCATCATGAACAGCCGGATAGCAGAGGATATGGACGGCATCGAAACAGTCAAAGCCGCTGCTCAAGAACACGCTGAAATTGACCTGTTTCGAAAAAACATAAAAACTTTCCGTGATGCTTCTGTTCGTCAAGGCGATATCGAAGCGCGCTTCCTACCCCTCCTTTTTATGTCGCTTGCCATGGGTTTTGGTCTATTGCACGCGCTTTACCTGGCACGCACTGGGCTTATCTCACTCGGCAGCGTTATCTCATACTTCAGCGCGCTGACGATGCTCGGCTTTCCAACCAACACCTCGGTCATGGCCTATTCGCGTATTTCGCTTGGACTTGCCAGTGCCCGTCGTCTTTTGACAATCATGAACACGGAAAACAACCTGGACCAAAACGAGAATGGCTACGCGAAGCCGATTATCGGCAATGTGCGCTTCGAAAACGTTGGTTTTTCGTATGACAATGAGGTTATGAACCTCGAAAACATCAGCTTTGAAGCCAAAGCCGGCCAAACCATTGCCGTGGTTGGCCAAACCGGCTCAGGTAAAACCAGCCTCATTCGTCTCATCAACCGCACCTACGACCCACAGGAAGGGTATATTCTTATCGATGATGTGGATCTCCGAGACTGGCGACTTGATACCCTGCGCAGTCAAATATCAATTATCGAGCAAGATATTTTTCTCTTTTCAAAAAGCATCGCTGAAAATATCGCCTTTGGCAAGCCCGGAGCCACCCAAGAAGAAATTGAAGAAGCAGCGCGCAAAGCCCAGGCTGCTGATTTCATCGCGGAACTTCCAGACGGCTACGATACTGTCATTGGCGAACGTGGCGCAACACTTTCCGGTGGGCAACGTCAGCGCATTGCCCTGGCACGCGCGTTCCTCACCGACCCACGCATTCTGATTCTCGACGACTCCACCAGTGCCATCGACAGCCAAACCGAAGATGAAATCCAGAAAGCGATTAAAACCGCATCTGAAGGTCGGACAACTTTCATCGTCACCCACCGTCTTTCTCAAATCCGCTGGGCAGACCTGATTATCGTCCTGAGACAAGGCAAAATTTCAGAAATCGGTACTCACTATGAATTAATGGAACGTTCAAGTGCCTACCGTAGAATTTTCTCTGAGGATAAGCAAAGCTAATGGGTTTTCATCATGGACTTTCAGCGGAAGCTTATGACCGCCAATATACCAACAAAGCACTCGTAAAACGCATTGTAGACTACTTTAAACCACACAAAACCAAGCTCATTTTTGTCGCGATTGTGGTCATCCTGCAGGGTTTTACCGGTTCCATCCCCTACCTGCTCGTCTCAAAAGTGCTCGACGAAGGCGCGGCAGCCCACCCCGATGACCGCATATTAGCAATACTGGTTGGCGCGGTTATCCTGATCGAAATCTTAGGCTATGTCTTTTTTCATATCCAGCAACGGCTCATGGCGCGGGTTAATGCTGATATTTACCGTTCACTCGCCACTGACGCTTTTGCCGCCTCAATGGAGCAAGATCTGGCTTTTCACGACAGACTCAGTTCTGGTCGCATCGTCTCGCGTATTACCGGTGACACAGAAGACTTTATCACCCTCATACGCCTGACAATGAGCGTCTTAAGCTCGCTAATGCAATCCATCATTGTCGCCATTATATTGTTACGCACTGAATGGCGCTTAGCCTTGATGCTCTTCATCTTTGTACCGATTGTCATTGGCATGGTTGCTGGCTATCGCAAGGTTGCCCGTCGTGTCACAACACGCGGTATGCGTGCCATGGCAAACGTCAACGCCACCGTCAAAGAAACCATCAGCGGCATCTCCGTTGCCAAAAACTTTAGGCAGGAAGAAAGCATTTACGCCGACTTTCAAGAATCAAACAAAACTTCATACAACGTTAACGTCAAGCGTGGTTTTGTCTTATCCATCGTTTTCCCCACCATGCGAACGCTTAGCGGTATTAGCATAGCGCTTTTGGTCTATTTTGGTGCGTTAACAGTTAGCCAGGGCCTCATTACCGCTGGTGCATGGTATCTGGTTTTACTCTCAAGCGAACGCTTCCTCATGCCCATTCTTAGCATGACCTCCTACTGGGCACAGGTGCAAACAGGCTTTGCGGCAGCTGAACGCATTTTCGCGCTCATCGACGCTGAACATACGGTGATACAAACTGGCGACAAACCTGCCCAGGCTCTGCATGGCGACATCGTATTCGAGAATGTCAGTTTCAGTTACGGTGTTGGCGCTGAAGTCTTAAACAATTTCAATCTGCACATCAAACCGGGTGAAAACCTTGCCATTGTTGGCCACACCGGCGCGGGCAAATCGTCCATCGCGAGACTAATTTCGCGTTTTTATGAATTCCAGGAAGGGAAAATCCTAATAGATGGCACCGATATCCGCGAATTTAATATCGACAGTCTCCGCCAGCAAATGGGTGTTGTAACCCAGGTTCCCTTCCTGTTTGAAGGCACAGTCGAAGAAAACATCCGTTTCGCCCAACCGGATATCACCCGCGAAGAAATTCTCGCCCTGGCTCATGAGATTGGCGATGGTGAATGGCTTGAAACGCTCACCAACGGGCTCGACACCAACGTCGGCGAACGTGGCGCGAAAATCTCCATGGGCCAACGCCAACTCGTCGCTTTGATGCGCGTTTTGGCTCGCAAACCAGCCATCTTTATTCTGGATGAAGCCACAGCGAGTATCGATCCCTTTACCGAAACACAAATTCAACATGCGCTGAACCTCATTTTAAGCCAGTCAACCAGTGTGCTTATCGCTCACCGTCTGTCCACGGTTAAATCCGCTGATCGCATCATCGTACTCGACCATGGTGGCATCATTGAAGAAGGCACCCACGACGCGCTTCTTGAAAAAGGTGGCACCTACGCTGAACTCTACAATACCTACTTCCGTCACCAGTCGCTTGAGTATGTTGAAGAAGCCGGCAAGTTTCTTAAGTAGTTTATAGCATTTCTTTTACCCTAAACCATTATTTTCAAAGAGTTTTATATCTCATTAGATTCTGGCTTTTGGTATCATTACAACATGAAAAAACAAGTTGTTCTGGGCCTTAGTGGCGGTGTAGATAGCGCAGTCGCGGCTTTATTACTCAAGCAAACCGATTGCCAAGTTCATGGTCTTTACCTTGTTACCTGCCCTGCTTATGAACAAGGCACCAGTAAGGTTGAGTTGCTCGCTAAGCAACTTGATATTCCCCTCACCATACTGGATATTCAGGCGGACTTTCACCAAAAAGTTATCCAACCTTTTGCCAACAGCTACTATGCCTGCCAAACCCCAAGTCCTTGCCTTGAATGTAACCGCATCATCAAATGGCATTATCTGTTGAAACAGGCCGATACATTAGGTGCGCGCTTTGTTGCCACTGGTCATTACGCGCGTGTCTTGCAAAACGAAACCGGTCAATTTGAATTACTCAAAGGACTCGACCCCAACAAAGATCAAAGTTATATGCTTAGCCGCCTGACCCAAGCCGAACTTTCACGGACGAAATTCCCCTTAGGCGAACTAACCAAGCATAATATACGCGCAATCGCCAAAGGTTTTGGCTTATCCGTGCCAGTGAACGAAGAAAGTCAGGATCTTTGTTTTTTACAAGGCAATAATTATCGTGATTACCTAAAAGAGAACTTTGGTTTTACAGAAACGCCCGGTCCCATCAAACTCACTGATGGCACATTGTTAGCTGAACATGATGGATTGAGTGCCTACACCATCGGTCAACGCAAAGGCTTACCAGCTTACAAACATGCCTTGTTTGTTATCGAAAAACGCAAAGCCGATAACACCCTCATTGTTGGAGGTGCGGATGATCTTGGACAAAACACTTTTTCCATTCACGATATCAATTGGATAACTGGCCAGGCACCAAAAAATCAGAAAAACACTCTCGTCAAAATCCGATATCGCGCCACACCTGTACCTTGCGAAATCAGCTTAACTAAAGATAATCAAGCGCAAATCCAATGCGCTGTACCTTTACGTGATATAACGCCAGGTCAATTCGCTGTTTTCTATCAGGAGGAACATGTTTTGGGTGGTGGAGTCATCTCATAGCCTATTCATCAATAACAACATATACTGAAAATGCTTGACTTTAGCCACCAAATTGCTAAAATAAACTTAACAGCTCAACGGGAAGAGACCCACATAAGGTGGGCACCGAAGGGGCAAGCCCACACGGGTGAAACTCTCAGGTACCAAGACCCAACGAGCTTCTGAAGTCAATTGACGACAGGAGCACACAATGTGCTCCTGTTTTAATATACTTTACAATACTAAAAACAAACATTGATTAAAGGAGACACAATGAAATATCCACAAGAACTCAAATATCTGAAGACCGACGAATGGGTCAAGATTGAAGACGGCATCGCCATCATCGGCATTACCGACTACGCGCAAGACGCCCTCTCCGATGTCGTTTACGTAGAATTCGAAGTCGATCCTGATGACGAAGTCAGCGCTGGCGACAGCATCGGCACTATCGAATCTGTTAAAGCCGCTGCCGAAGTCCACTTCCCCGTTAGCGGCACTGTTCTGGAAGTCAACGAAGAAGTCGTCGATGCCCCAGAAATCCTCAACAAATCCCCATATGAGGACGGTTGGCTCATAAAAGTCCAGGTTACTGATGAAAGCGAACTGGACAGCCTCATGGATGCAGCCACCTACGAAGCTTACTGCCAGGACCGATAATCTATGTTTACACCCCACACACAAAAAGATGTGGAGGTGATGCTTAAATCATTAGGCATTGAAAAAATCGAGGATCTTTTCTCAGTGATCCCCGAAAAATTTCGTTACCCTACGCTTAATCTGCCCGAACAGCTGACCGAAATGGAAGCTGCGGCAGATTTAGAGAGTATCGCCTCCGCCAATGGCAGCACCAAGGAACTTTTGAGTTTCCTGGGTGCGGGTGCCTATGACCACTATATCCCAGCCGCGGTTGACAACCTTTTGCAACGTGGCGAGTGGTACACCGCTTATACCC
>CAZTEP010000110.1:0-5230 GCA_964612325.1 uncultured Anaerolineaceae bacterium | reverse complement strand
TTCCCTACACGACGCTCTTCCGATCTATGATCATCTTTCAGAAGATGCCCTCAAACAAAGCGGGTTTTTTAACCCAACAAAGGTTAAATATCTTTTAGCTAAAATGAATGACAATAAAAGTTTTTCTGAAGTGGATGGCATGGCGCTGGCTGGAATTTATTCGTCGCAACTTGTTCATTCGCAATATATTAAAAACTGGCCTGTCGTTACGAACAGACCTGTTGAACCAATCGTAATGATCGATAAAAGGAATATCTGACATGCAAAAACACCAAATATTTTCTGCAGATGTTTTGAAATTGGATTGTGAACAAGAAGCTGCACGCATTGCATTCAGACTCAGAGAACTTTTGAAACAGGATCTCAAGCGCAGAGGTTATGTAGTCGCCATTTCCGGGGGAATTGATAGCAGCGTTACAGCAGCCTTGTGCATAAAAGCAGTCGGCAAAGAACGAATTATGACGTTGCAAATGCCGGAAAAACACTCCGAGCTTGAAACCGCGTCACTGAGCTCCTTGCTGGCAAAACATCTAGGTGTGGATAGCATCTTCATTGACATAACGAATATTTTGGAAGCAGTCGGGTTCTATGAAAAATATACCACCGCGGTTCAGTCAGTTATTCCTGAATACGGCGAGGGGTGGAAATCAAAGATTGTTCTTCCGGATATCGTCCATCAGAGGACTCTTTCTTTTTTTTCTATTGTCGCATTATCACCGCAGGGCAATACCATTAAGCAGAGATTGCCACTCAAAGCGTATCTTGAAATTGTAGCCGCAACCAATTTTAAACAGCGCATCAGGAAAATGCTGGAGTATTATCATGCCGACCGGCTGAATTACGCCGTTACCGGAACACCAAACCGATTAGAGTATGATCAGGGATTCTTTGTGAAATTAGGCGATGGCGCCGCGGATGTCAAGCCGATTGCTCATCTTTATAAGACACAGGTTTATCAGTTGGCTGAATATCTCGGAATTCCGGAAAAGATTCGACATCGTCCCCCTACAACTGATACATACGATTTGCAGCAGGGACAGGATGAGTTTTTCTTTTCCCTTCCCTATGACAAAATGGACTTGTGTCTTTATGCCAAAAACAATAATGTTCCGCCTGAAGAAGTTGCTAATGCAACTGGTCTGAAAATGGAACAGGTATTGAGAGTGTTTCATGACATTGATCAAAAGAGGTCAACAACGCACTATCTGCACCTGCATTCTTTGCTAATTGAATATATTCCTGAATTAAATTTTTCTTGATTTAAAATTCAAGCTAGAAGCCGAAACGAATATAAGTTTCTTGTTGCATTATATTGAGCAGCGGTAAAAATAAAATTATTTTTTCAGTTATGCAATTGTTCCAACTTCTGATAATCATTATTTACGAAGAGGTATCTGTTTTAATTGGAAGAACTAAAAATTATCGACCCACTTCATGATATCCGATGGGACAAGTTTGTTTCGGAACACCCCTACGGATGGATTGTTCATTTGTCTGGTTGGAAAAAAGTAATCGAAAGCACTTTTCCCCATATCAGAGGTTATCATTTAGCACTAATTGATCAACAGACAGGTACCGTAAAAGCTGGTCTGCCGATTTATGAGATACGCAGCTGGCTTACTGGAAATCGCCTAGTTAGTGTACCCTTTGCTACCATTTCTGACATGCTTGTTTCCAACGAGAAACAAAGTGATTTACTTATCAACGAAACTATCCAATTATTAAAACGGTTAAAACTTTCCCACATTGAGATAAGGACGTTAAGTTCAGAGACTTTGCGTAGCTACAATGAGTTCCACTCTAACAGTGATTACAAGCATCATTATCTGAATTTGACTGA
Source organism: uncultured Anaerolineaceae bacterium (assembly GCA_964612325.1). Lineage (GTDB taxonomy): Bacteria > Chloroflexota > Anaerolineae > Anaerolineales > Anaerolineaceae > Mesolinea. Next base: position 3,390 of record CAZTEP010000110.1, on the reverse strand, counting down.
AGGGATAGACGCTATATGGAAGAATCTTAGTGCAAAATCAGTGCGCTATGAGATCAATAAAGCAAAGAAAAACAAAATAGAACTGAAAATTGCAGATAATGAGGATGACCTTAAATCATTTTACAGGATTTATGCATTAACAAGAAAACGGCTAGGTTTACCGGCACAACCATACCTTTTTTTCAAAACATTATATAATACTTTTTCAACATCCGGAAACGTTACCATTCTTCTAGCTATACTAGAGGGCAAAACGATTGCAAGCCACTTACTTTTTAAGTTTAATGGCCGTGTTTCAGCGGAAGCAGCAGGAGATGATCCTGACTTCCGCAACATAAGTCCCTCACGCTTTCTTTTTTGGGAAGGCATCAAATCAGCATGCATGGAAGGATATAAAGTTTATGATTTTGGCAGAACATCTATATATAATAATTCCCTGATGGATTTTAAAAAGCGCTGGGGTACTTACGAAACAGACATGTATACTTTCTTTTACGGGAAAAAAGAAATGAGTGCCGGTGCTGCCAGTCGCGAAACAAGTTTACCCTATAGGATAATGCGTTACATGTGCCAAAACTCACCAGATTCTATGCAGCCAATCATAAGCCGATTTTGTTATCGCCACTTAGGTTAAATAAGACGAAGGGCTTTGAACAATGGATCATTTTAGGAGTGTTGGAGATTTCTCCAATTCTTTTGAGAAAGGCCCTTCATTCTGGCCGACAAATCGGTTTCGAATCAGATGAAAAGGATTATGACGAGTTCAATTTTCTTCCATATACGACAAGACCTTTGAAGGAGAATAATATGAAGAATATAACAAAACGGTTCAGTGTTTTGATCCCTGCTTATAATCGTGAAGACTGTATCCAACAAACCATTGATTCGGTACTGGCTCAAACATTTAAAGACTATGAACTGATCGTCATCGATGATGGTTCTACTGATGGTACGAACAATTTGCTACGATCATACGGGGACAAAATCAAGTTAATACAACAGGCAAATCAGGGGCCGGAGGTAGCGCGAAATCTCGGAGCATCCCAGGCAAATGGGGAATACCTGGCACTGTTGGATAGTGATGACCTCTTCCTGCCCTTTACATTGGCCACCTACGATAAGGTCATCCGTGCATTTGACTCACCTGCCGTGATAATCGGTGCGATGAAGTATTTTAAGTCAGGACAAGATCTTCCACCATTTGATAACCCTGATACCATTGAAGTGTTAAATTATCGCGACTACCTGTCAAAAGAGGTGGGATTTGGAATCTCCAGCAGCAAGATTGTGATTAAAAAATCAGTCTTCGACCAAGCCGGGGGATTGCGCAAGACTACGCCAAAAACATTTCATTGTGATGATTTAAATTTACTCTTACGGACAGCTACATCCGGGCCGTTTATTATGGTTGTGCAGCCAGCCACTATAGCTTATCGTCAACATGATACCAATGCTTTTCTAAATTATGAAGCCATGATAAATGGTTTTTTAGCTTTGATTCGTTCTGAACGTAATAGTGAGTATCCTGGCGGGCGGGCGCGTCGAATAGAACGCCACGCTCGTATTGGCGCGATGACTCAATCCTGGGTTCTACATGCTATAAAAGGTGGAAGAATGGACTTGGCGCTTAAATTATTAAGGAGTTCGTGGGGAATGATTATTATAGCTGTGATATTTAAGATGAAGACCGTTTTATATCGCCGTACTAAGTCGGAGTTTCTATCTCAGTAAAATGAATTTTCAATTCAACAGCCAATGTATCTAATGATTACTATGATTACTATAATTGCTAAAACAACATTTTTTACTATTCTTAAACCTTTAATACCTCGACGGGTACAAATAGCTCTACGTCGGGCATTAATTAATTTGCAGCTTCCTTTGTATAGAAATGTGTGGCCGATAAATCCACAGTCCGCCATACCACCGGAAAGCTGGAGTGGTTGGCCCGATGGTAAAAAATTCGCTTTTGTTCTAACCCATGATGTTGATACACAGAACGGACACGACAAATGTCATTTTCTGGCCGAATTAGATGAGAAACTGGGTTTCCGTTCATCTTTCAACTTTGTTGCTGAGGATTATAAACTGTCAGATGAATTATTCAATCAATTGAGATCCAAGGGTTTTGAAATAGGTTCACACAGCATTCACCATAAAAATCCATTCTCCTCAAAAAAACATTTTCGAGATTTAGCCGAAAAAATTAATAATTATTTAAAAGAATGGAACGCGGTTGGATTTCGTTCGCCAAGCATGTACCACAATCTTGAGATGATTCACGATTTAAACATTGAATATGATGCTTCCACCTTTGATACAGATCCTTTTGAACCTCAACCGGATGGCCTAGGAACAATATTTCCCTTATGGATTTCGGATAATTGTAATCATAAAGGATATGTAGAGCTACCTTATACCTTACCGCAGGACTTCTTAATCTATATTCTTATGAAACAAAAAAACACTGATATCTGGAAGACGAAACTGGATTGGATTGCTAAAAATGGTGGCATGGCCTTATTAAACAGTCATCCGGACTATATGAATTTCGATAATTTCCCTCACTATGAAAAATACCCTGTACAATATTACGAGAATTTTCTCACATATATTAAAACAAAATACGAAGGTCAATATTGGCATGTTCTACCAAGAGATATGGCGCGTTTTTGGGCAACAAATCATAGGAATAATATATGTTAAGCAACAGTGACACAAAAGAAAGAAGCAAAATAACAATATGGATTGATCTGGATAATACGCCACACATTCCCTTTTTCAAACCAATCATCGCCGAGCTTAACAAACGGGGATATGAGTGCATTCTGACAGCACGCGATGCCTATCAGGTCATTGATCTGGCTGATCGTTTTGGCTTTAAATATAATAAGGTAGGCCGTCATTATGGAAAGAATAAGCTATTAAAAGTACTGGGATTAATCATCAGAAGCCTGAAGTTGATACCAATGATGATCAAGCAGAAACCTTCACTTGCATTAGCACATGGTTCACGCACGCAACTTGTTGTCTCAAGTTTGCTTGGTATTCCTTCATTGGAGATTTTTGATTATGAATACACGCAGGAATTAATATTCATAGGTCCTACATATACAATGGCACCGGAAATCATTCCGGACAGTCCGTTAAAAAAGGAAAGAGACAGGGTCACAAAATACCCCGGGATTAAAGAAGACGTTTATGTCTCAAGTTACTCGCCTGATCCAACCATTAAAACAGAGCTGAATATGGACGATAAAAAAGTGATCGTCACCATTCGACCGCCGGCTACCGAAGCGCACTATTTTTGTAAGGCCAGTGAACAATTGTTCGAGGCAGCCATGAAATTTCTTCTGCAAAAGGAAGAGGCCCAATTGATCTTAATACCAA
>CAZTEP010000109.1:0-5233 GCA_964612325.1 uncultured Anaerolineaceae bacterium | reverse complement strand
GACATGAGCCCCATCGGGGATGTAAAAGACGAAAGATATGAGCATGTCATGAAAATTAACGTCTATGGTCCGATGTGTGCCATGCGAAAAGCTGTACATGTATTTTTAGAACAGGGAGACGGTGGCAATATCATCAATGTTGCTTCCGCGGGCGCTTTTAGAACACTTGCCGGAGCTGTATATTGCGCGTCTAAAGCCGCCTTGGTATCAATGACCAAAAACACAGCTTACATGTATATCCCAAACAAGATTCGTTGTAATGCGATTGCTCCCGGTGGCATCGTAACCGAGATAGCCACATCAATGGGCGACGTAAACACTGGTGGATACGCCAGGTTACAAAATGTTTTCGCATGTTCACCAGCTCATGGAAGCGCGGATCAGATAGCGTCTGCAGCGCTCTTTTTAGCAAGCGACGACTCTTCGTATGTAAATGGAGACGTCATGATAGTAGACGGTGGTTGGCTGGCTGGATAACCCCAACAAAATTCAAAACTAAAAAGGCATGCGCGCGCATGCCTTTTTGAATCAACGACATAATCTGAAACTAAATCCCCAGGATACCACTCAAAACAAACACAAGGAGTGAGCCAACAATAATACCTATTGCTGTAAAGTGATTATGGCCATGTTCGCGCGCGGTGGGGATGAGCTCATCCAAGGTAATAAACACCATCACGCCAGCCGCGAATGCCAGCGCGCCAGGTAACAAAGCGGTGAAATTAATCAACACCAAACTGGCTAAAACCGCCCCAATCGGCTCGGCCAAACCAGAAAGAAAGGCTACTTTTATGGCATCCCGCCGACAGATACCTCCCCGGCACAAAGGCAATGCGGTGGCAATGCCTTCGGGGATGTTATGCAACAAAATCGCAATCGCCACAAAAATACCAAACTGAGGGTTGTGCAGATAACCCGCACCGACCGCGATACCTTCCGGCAAGTTATGAATTGCGATACCGATAGCCATCAAAACGCCTGTGTTAATTAACTTGCGGTCAACCGGTTCACCTTTATCGGCGCGACGAAGGCTAAACAACCCACCCCGGCGTTTTGGTTCGCTTTGACATTTACAGTCTTTACCCATATGTTTTGCGTCGCAACAAGTGACCTCAACAGGCAAACCGTCAGCGCCCGTAATCGTGCCATTGACCTCAATGTTTACCGTATCGCGTACTTCTTTTTCACCAAAGCGAATGTGCGGGATAAGGTGATCGAGCGCGAACATAAACACAGCGCCCAGGGCGAAACCGATGGTAGCGGTAACCCAACCGGATTGTTCCAAAGCTTCGGGTACCAACTCAAGAAAGGAAAGACAAATCATCACACCAGCGGTGAGACCCATCAAAAAGCCATAAGAACGACGCGAAGGTCGGATTAATGCCGCAATCAAGCCACCAACACCAGTGCCAAGACTCGCCATGATGCTGAGCAATAAAATGTTTAGTAATGGACTGATTTCAGTAATCAAATAAAATACTCCGTTGTTTCATGTTTTAGCAAGTTGTTAGCCTTGCATAACAGCCATATTCTACCTTAGTGTGCCAAACTGTCAACCATTTTCTCGTGTAGTACCGTTTATTATTCAATATACAGTTTATAAACAATGAGCAATAAATTGATGTGGTTAAATTAAAGCCAAAAACAGACTTCTTTATTGCCCTCAAGCGGCACAAGTCTTGCATCTTTATTATTGCTTGTTTTTAATCAAGTCCATTAAAGATGGCAAGATTAATCGCAAATAAATAGCCATTATTAGAATATTGAAAGTACAAAAATTACACTATGCTCACTAAAAAGAAAATCATCCTTTATTCACTGCTCATTCTCATCGGTGTTGTTTCAGCTGTTTTTGCGACAGGCGCAATCATTAAAGCCATGGCACAATCCAGTGCCTCACCATACCATTTCAGTTTACGTCATGCTGCCCCAACACCCACCCCATTTCAACCCAACAGCTTTGGCAAATTGTCGGAAGATGGCGAAACCGAAAACATTCCCCAACCCCTCTTCACCCCCACGCCCGTGCCCATTATCCCTGCCGGCGAACTTCCAGACGGACAGGTCAACATTCTCCTCTTAGGCCAGGACGATTTCGAAGATCAAACTTTCCGTACCGATGTTATTATTTTGCTTTCAATTAACCCCAAACATAAAACAGCCACTTTAATTTCATTCCCACGCGATCTCTATGTTGCCATTCCTGGCTACTGGTCAAACCGCATCAACATCGCCTGGGCCTTGGGCGGATGGACTTTACTGCAAGATGTGTTTGAAACCAATTTTGGCATCAGGCCCGACTACTATATGAAAGTTCACTTCGACGGCTTCCAGGACGTGGTTGACAGTTTGGGTGGCATTGATGTTGAAATCACTCAAACCCTTAGCGACTCTTGCCATTTGGACCCAAGTGGCTGGTGCACTTTTGAACCCGGCGTGATGCATATGGACGGCCTCACCGCCCTTTGGTATTCACGTTCACGCACAACCACCAGCGACTTCGACCGCAACCGCCGCACCCAGGATGTCATCGTGGCCATGGTCAAAAAAGCCACTAACCTGAACATGATCATCAAAATTCCAGAACTTTACGGCCATTACCGCGAATATATCGACACCAATATGCCCCTAAGCCAGGTTCTGCCACTCATGCCAATGGCTTCCGTGCTCACCGACACCAGTCAAATCCGCCATTTTGCGGTTGACAACACCATGGCTTATAACTATGTAACCTGGGAAGGGTCTTGGGTGCTTATGCCCGATAACTATGCCATCACACAAATGCTCAACGAAGCTCTTTATCGCAACAAATAATTAATGTGAGATAATTACACTGCCTTAAAATAATTTGACAGTATTAGCCATTCACGCTAAACTTAAGTCAGATATTATAGCTATACGAAACAACGGAGGCCCAATGACCCCAAAAACAGACTTTTTATCTGCACATATTACAGAAACCACGCTCTTGCATCCTGCTATTCAAGCCTGGAAAATTTTCCTGCGCGATCAGGGACGGTCACACCATACCCTAAAAGCTTTCATCGCGGACCTTAACCTGCTTGAAAGCTACCTGCCCACCGATAAGCAAATCGGCCAAATTACCACAGCCGACCTCGAAAACCATCTGCATTGGATGCAAAATGAACGTGAAGCACCTTGCAGCGCGAAAACCCTCTCGCGCCGCATCACCTCCATCAAATCTTTCTTCAGATGGCTTTTTGAAGCTGGCGTGCTAAAGAGCAATCCCGCGGACCCCATCATCCAAAAGCCTGTCGCCAGCCGATTGCCACATGCCCTGACCCAAAAGCAATGTCACGACGCTATCGAAGCCGCCAAAACCATCCGCGATGGTGCAAAAGAAGATCCGCGTCCCTTAACCTTGCTTTTGTTAGTGCTTGAAACCGCGCTAAAGAAAGGCGAATGCCTCAACTTGATGGTTGAACACCTGGAAATTGAAGACCCTCAAAAAGCCGCGCTTTATGTGCGTTATTCCAATCCGCGTTTCCGCTATAAAGAACGCCGTCTGCCCCTTTCTGAAGAATGGGTGAACATCTACAAAGCCTATGCGAAACATTATCAAATTAAAGATCAGGTCTTTCCATGGTCACAGCGTCGCCTGGAGTATTTACTCGCTGATGTAGCCGAAGCCGCGAAACTGGAGAAAAACATCTCATTCGACAGTCTGCGCTGGACAAGTGCCATGATTGATTTGGTAAATGGCAAAGAACCCGAATCAATCCGCCAAAAATTGGGTATTTCAAAAATCCAATGGCGGGATGTGCATGACCGGTTGCACAAATTAGCCGCCGACTACGGTTATGTTGTGCCCTCACAAAACAGCTAAGGAATATTCACAAAGAAGGATATATGACCCAACAAACCTCTAAGAAACGCGGTTGCGCGTTTCCGGTGATTCTTTTGATAGTAATACTTTTGGTTTTCGGTGTGATGATTGGCATTAGCCTTAATCGCATTCGCGAAGGCCAGCCCGGTTTTCTCACAAACCTTTGGGCCAGTCGCGAAGAAGCTATCGAAGACCCCTATTTGACCGATGCCAACCGAATTAACGTGCCCAGGCATGTAAAAACAATCCTTTTGCTTGGTTCAGACTACCAACCCGATATTGGTTTTCGCACCGACGTGATGCTTTTGATGGCTTTTAACACCAAAACACACAAAATTAACCTCATTTCTTTCCCGCGCGACCTTTGGGTGAACATTCCCGGCCTCGGTGAGCAACGCTTAAACGTCGCCTTTCCTTTTGGTGATTTTCAAATGCTCAGCGATACCCTGGCCTTGAACTTTGGCTTTAGGCCTGACCACTACATGATGGCAGATTTTGAAGGCTTTAAGCATATTTTAGACGTGCTCGGCCCCATCGACGTTGAAGTAACCGAACGCATGGAAGATGAATGCTACCTGGAAGAAAGCGGCTGGCGTGTGGTTGAAGCCGGCACGGTAACCATGGAACAATGGGATGCCTTTTGGTACGTGCGCGCGCGCATGAATTCTTCGGACCTTGACCGCAACCGCCGTGCCATGGAAGTGATTAAAGCCATGGGTAAAAAAGCCTTAAAACCAAGTGAACTGCGTAACCTGCCCAACGTCATAAGAGCCGTTTACCGCACCATTGAAACCGATATGGAAATCAAGGATTACATCATTTATGCTTTGCCAATATCAAAGTTTTTTGGAAATGATGTTTTCAATATGCACCGCATCAGTTACAACAACGTCACGCCTGGTGTCACGGCAAGTGGCGCGCAGGTTCTATATCCGAATTTTGAAGAGATTAAGACGATTTTGCGTGAGGTTTTAGACGCGAATTAATATCAGCTCTTGCGCGTTAGGCTAAGATGCAGGATTTCTTCCTCATCACCCAACAAGCGCCAGGTTTGGCTTATACGCAAACCGGCCAACCAAACGACTGATTCCCCGCTTAGCAACAAAGGCCATTTCGCCCTCGCTAACCGGGGAATTTTGTTATTAACAAAGAAATGGCTCAGCTTTTGGCTGCCCTTCGCAAGGCCAAGCGGTTTCCATCGCTCACCGACTCGCCCTGCCCGGATACATAACGGCCATTCAAGCTCACGCGGATTGATAAAAGCCTGCATCGGGTCCTGCTTTTCACTTTCGCTTAAGTGATGATAAGTCATCGCGTCAATCATTCGCGCGCGCAGTTGCCACAGATCGGAAGAGCACACGTCTGAACTCCAGTCACTCCGCGAAA
>CAZTEP010000108.1:0-5269 GCA_964612325.1 uncultured Anaerolineaceae bacterium | reverse complement strand
TTACAAAAGCCTGATACAAGAGGTTTTGCATCGAACTTGGTACAATTGATGAAGAAGGTAAGGCCGGGGGTGGTTTAAATCCTTGTTTAAAAACATATTGATCATCTAAAACGGGTTTATGTCCAACACCTGCTGCCCGTGTCGAAGATCCCCTTGATGTAGGAATTCCATTATATGGAGAGTAGCCATTAAAGATAAGCCTAAAAATATGGACGGCCAATGCGAAATAATCAGTTTGAACAGTGTAAGTAGGCAATTGTTGTGTTGAGTAATCAGTTCTATTTTTTTCCAGTTTTTCCAACAGCTCTGGTGCCACATAACCATCAAATCCAACTTTACATCGATAGGTTATTCCATTAATTTTGTCATATACATGAAAACTATCAGTATCAAAGAAAGAAACATAGCCATTTTGAGAATTAATACCAATGTTCTTAGGATTAAAATCGCCAAAAACATAGCCTGCCTGATGGACCCCATGTATAACAAAACATATGTTCTGAGAAACTAAAAGCTTCTGGTGCAAACTGATTTTTAGTTTTGGATCAGGCGGATATCTATACAATTGACTTAACTCAATTGTTTGACTAAGTTTCGGCATCACAAAACCTACAAATTTACCATTTAAAGAAACCAAATCAATAGGCCAGGCAAGATATTTTAACAATGTTGGATTGAGTTTTGAGGTGTTCATTACCCTAAGTTTACGTTCTACTTCATGGCTCACAGATTGGTCATTATATATTTTTATGACTTTAGTAGAATCTCCATTAACCGGATAAATGTAACCTTCTCCACCGGAATTAATTGGTGCTTGAGGAGTATGATAGACTTTATTTGAATTTATGATACTTTGATATTGTGCCATTTCCAAAATGTAAATTTATCTGCCAGATCTCTATGGAATGACAGAGATCTGGCCAGGTTATTACTATACAATTACGATTTGCTCTTATTTTAGGTCATATAAATCTAATTTCCGTCAGATCTTACATAAGTGCATTCGGATCTTGAGTCACGATAAAATTCACACCATCTTTTAATGGGGGTAAAATGGCTTTTTCGCCAGGAGCGCTCTGTGAAACTGCACGCATACTTTTTCCAATCCAATCAAAGAGTGTCAAGAACTTATCGTCTTCCAAGTGAATAAACAAATTGCCACCAAGCTCCGATAATAGTTCCGCGTCATAAGCTTGTCCGACACCTACTGGTATAAATTTCACAAAATTCCCAGTAACTTTTTCCCTTAAAAGTTCTTTTGCGCGTCGCATTGAATCATCATCGGACGTTGAATAGCCATCAGTAATCATCACAATCCATGGTTTATAAGGAGCGGTGCCTAAAGCACGGTATTTTCTTGATTGGATATCAACTTGTTCGATAGCCATTTCTATTGCAGACGCCATATTAGTCATGCCCCCTGCATCGTACCTTCCAGGTTCAAAAGATTCAACAGGCGTCCAGTCTTGACGGGGTGTAACTTCATCATCAAAAGTCATGATTGAAATATCGACGACACTCTTTGCATGAGGATCATTTTTAACTACACGGGCAAATTCTGCAATACCATTGTTCAAATTATCAATCGGTGTGCCATACATCGAACCTGATGTATCAAGCAATAAAACCAATGCCATATGAGGCTCATTGATGTTTGTTGGTGGAAGAGCTGGTTTCTCCCATGATCTTTGTTGTTCCATAATTCGTTTCTCCATTCTAAGGCATTATTATTGTTATTATTTTAAAAGATTGAAAGCATGTAGGGTAATTCCTTTAAACCTCCTTTCTCTTATCAGTTCATTATCATCTTTTTTTCCAAAACGTGAGGCTCTTAATATTGTTCTTTATCTTGTTCAATAATGTTTCATTCCTTTTGTTTGCTTGAACCTGGCTTAATGCCTGAGCTTGTACTTGTATAGGTTGCGCTGATGGGGAACTGGTTGGCTTCCCCCCTGTTATTGCGTTTAAAAGGCTTGCGTCTTGCGTTGTTGATAGATCATCGGATTGAGATTGTGAATCACTATTAATCGCATTTTGAGTAACCTCTTCTGTTTGCTTTGTGGACATAATTTGAGCATGAGGTGTATCATCTTCTCGTATCTTGATAGTTGTTTGCTGAGTGTCTATTGAAAATTTTGAAAGATCAGGTAACTGTTCTGATGCATTGTCTTGTGTAGAATTATTCTGATTAGCAGAATCAGATTTCTTCGAATAATTATTCACGGCCGATTCAGATGAAGCAACCTTTTCTTCTTTAGACAAATCAATAGTTTGTTCAGTCTGGATTTCAGGAACTCGACCATATAATTGTGATTGAACTTGTCTTTGATAATTTGCCAGCGCAGCTTCATAATCTGGTGACGCATAATAGGTATCAGGTTGAGAAGTGATTGATATATTAGTATCAATGAGTACCACCAAAGTCTTATCATCATCAACCTGTTCTCTGCTCAGGCTTTCAATCCACTCCATTTGCTCTTTTTGGACGGCAAGTTCACCTTTTTCAACAATTTCCAATCGCTCTGCATCCATCAAGAAATGTGCTAAATCAATCAACATTGGTCTGTCTTCAAATCGCAAAATCGCTGGAAAGAGCAAACCTAAAAGACCATCAGTTAGTAACATTACCGCGGCAACTTTGTGAGGGTACTTGTCTATATGCCAGTATTGAGGGCCGAAACTAAGACAGTATACTCCACCCCATTGGTCGTTAATTTCTTCAGTTATTTTCTCAAAAATACCATCTTCCCGATAAACAACGATGCCACCATCGCCAGAATGTCCATAAAAGACCTGTCCTTCATGATAAATGACCAATGACAGTGTTGTTTCATATTTTGTTGAACTAATTTTATCTTGGTACGCTCTGGAATTGATTTGCTGTTGTGCTTTTATGAAGGCGTTTTGAATAAGAATTTTTATATCATCATCAGTCATTCCAGTTAACTTGTAATGGTCAATACAATATTTTACGCTTTCTTCCACAGCAATTTTTGAGCCGACATCAGAGTGCTCACAACTCCCTAAGCCATCTGCAATGGCAGCAACAACAAGATTAGTCCCCTCTATTGTCTGAATAAGATGGGAATCTTGACATACCCATCCTTTTTCCACATGGTATGGGCCAATAACCGAAAGTCCATATTTGTATATCATTTTTTTCCTTTCAAAGACCATGGAACCATCAGCAGTCTCTATTATTCGACCGTTGCTGAGATTATTCCATCATGATTTATAGATAAACCATAAATCTGATTGTCACTCATTCCAGTGATTTCTTCAGGCCTAACCTTAGGTTCAGTTTTACGGCTTAATTGTCCCGTTGGTGCCTGAGCAAATGGAGACAAGTTGAACAACCCGCCTCTTGGTACAACTGTGTTCGTTAACTCCTGTTTATCATAACTTCCCAGAACATCGGACATTTTTTGAGCACTTGTAGCTGCCATATGTCTGCTAACAAAAAGACTTTCAGCTTTACCAATAAACGATGTGAATTCATTTTCGAATCCGAAAAAGTCCGATACTACATCTTGGTTCATATAAGCGAAATTATGCGATATACTACTGGATTTAATGAGCCTCCTAAGAACTTTACTCGATGAGTATGGAATGCCTTCTGTTATTATGTTGATGTGATAATTATTGGCGATGAGACGTTCCATCTCAAGTCCTAAAACATCCAATAAAAACGAATTGGATGGACTTGTAACATCAATCATAATGACATAGTTATCTTTAACTGCTTCAAATAGATTATAAATAGTATTTCCACCATTTCTTAAGATTTGATTACCCTGTGACCAAAGATCATAGAAATAAGACTTTATACTATTTATCTCAGGTTCGCCTTTTAGCATTTGGGCAATAATACTCGTCGCATTTGATTGTGGTATTGTATTTTGATAAGCTGCCTTTTCAACATTCTTTCGAACGCCTTGATAATTAGTAATTTTGAAATGATGAAACGTCGTATCTAATTTCGAAAGACGCATATACTCGCTCAAACCTTCAATATAATCTCGCACATTATTTGTAATTTTAATATGGTCAGGTGCTGATCTTTCCATTAATGAGGCAATTTCAAAATTAGATAATTTAAAAAACGGGTCATAAATAGGGTTGTTTTTGTTTATAACAGTTAAGCCAACTTTATTATGGGCAGCAACGCTATTGACTTCTTGTTCTAAGAGACTATTTCCGACATGTAAGACAATAACACCTTTCTTCTGTGCATAGGATTGCACAACAATGTGCGCGATAGCTCTTCTTCGAAAAGAAGCATCTCCACCAGAATAAATAAAATTACTCGTAGGACCAGCTAATTCCACAAAAGACTCAATAGATCCTTTTCTGTATTCAACAATGCCCTTATTCTTTTCATTTTCTCTATCGGCCTTGCGTAAGATCCTTTTAGACTGGCATCTGTTTTGAATATTACTTATGACACCTAAACCACACGCTAATTTTCCAAACCAGCTCATAAAACTATCTCCTGAATAAATCAAACTGAAACTTGAACGGATGGCTAAAAGGAAAGCCAATGATAGCCTCGCCAACTTGTAAGTTGCCTAAATCCCAATCTTCAACAACGTGTCCTGGTTGTCGTTCTTCTCTGGCTTGCAACTTTGAATCTTCAAACTTTTCAAGAACAATATTCTTTCCAAAGTAACCAGAAATGTAATCTCGGGTAAACGCGTCATTTGGTTTGAAAGCAAACAAGGTAGAGAAACCTGACAAAACGTTTTTCCCACCATACTCGCCATAAGATTGATAAAGCTGGTTAATACTTTGGATACCGGCAATAATTTTCACACCAAGACTTCTGCCAAAATTCACCGCATTCTCGATATGCTGAAGATAGGGTAATAACCTGAATTCGTCACAAATAATGTACACATTACCATCTTCTTTAGATCTGCCTAAGGCTTCTTTTAAGGCCAAATCGATCAACAATGAGTAAATTGGCGAAAGCACATTACCAATTGCCAAATCATATTCAATAAACAGCGTTCGCCCTCCCTTGTTCCTCACGAATTCGCGCATCGAAAATCCCCCGACGTCGGCAAATACACCAGTGAATATTTTCTTTAGTGCGCTGGTTATTTCCGCATAAACACCCAACGCCTGTCCATTTTCACCATCGCCAATATAGCTTAATACGGATGAATAAGATGAATCTGATATTAGTGCATCCCTGATATCAAGAATCGTTGACTCATCAAATGCTCGCTTGATTTCGGAATTGCTAAAATATTTATTTGCATAGTCC
>CAZTEP010000107.1:0-5285 GCA_964612325.1 uncultured Anaerolineaceae bacterium | reverse complement strand
CCAAAAATAATAAAAAAATGGATACTAGAGTCCATAAAAACCACAGCAAAAATGACGGTAATCAGGCCATGATTAGGGTCAACAATCGGGGAAAATACCTCAAGATGGTTAAAGATAGGTATTCCAGAAAATGCTCCAATAATGCCAAAAATAACCGCGCCAATAATTCGAGATAACAACATGCCACTCATAAATAAAATAACCTCCTTTGTTAATGAACGATATAAATTAGTTAATAATTCCGTATCATTTATATGATAGCACTCCCCATTTTTTTATTCAACCAAAGCGACAACTTCTAAGGAAATATTAACAGAAGACGCCTAAATTCATGTTCTTTTAATATCAAATTTATCCGTCTTAAGCGACTGTTTTATATCCCTTCTTAAACAAGAAAACTCGCTTTCAGCTGGTTTTAAAACTAATGAATTTCAGCCCTATTTTGAGTCTATTGTTTTATGTTTTCTAACCTTATTCAGCTTAGGCCGTTTTACACGTGCCTTACGTTCTAAGATAGCCATTTCTGAGCGATTATTGGAACTGATTAAAACTTGTAAATGAGCCAAAGCTGCCGGATCATACACAAATGCGTTACACACATCACAAGCCCAGCTTGGGAAATCAGGGAAAACAACAGGCTTTTCGCCATGCATCACAACCAGACTTTTTGTTTGCCGGCTAATTCTGCCCACATAACAATTAGGACAAATCTCAGGGTTGTTCGACAGAGGATTTTGGGGTGTTTCCATAGTTTTTTATAAGCAATATGTCTATTGAACGACAGATCCAATTTGTCGCAACGCGATTACGCCCATAGAATGCGACTTTTCAAGCAGATCCGGTCCGGTTAAGAGTTTGATTTCGGTCAAAGGCCAATAAATAATAACTGCTTTTCCGACAACCCACTCCATGTCCACAAATCCCCAGTTATGCGAATCATCAGACTGGTTCCGGTTATCACCCAAGACAAACAGTTTGCCTTCCGGCACTTTTTCGCTCAGGGTATAGCGTGGCATTTCCTTGATATAAGGTTCAGTCAACGGGGTCCCATTCACGCTCACCACACCACCGCTCACTTCAATCTCATCCCCTGGCAAACCGATAACACGTTTGATGTAATCCTGATTTTCAATGCCCTTGTGATGGAAAACGATAATGTCGCCACGTTTTGGCTCACCAAATTTATAGGCTATTTTATTAACAATCAAGAGATAACCTTGCTTGAGAGTGGGTTGCATACTCACATTAAAGACTTTCACACGCGCGGTTAAGGTGTTTAAAGCGAGAAAAACCAAGACTGCCAACACAATCGTCTGAATCATATCCTCCCAGAAAGATTTGTTCTTCTTTTCCTGGGCTTTTTCAGCATCTTTATCTACAGTCTCATGCACAACACTTATTTCAGCGCCATCAACGTCCTCAACTTCTGTATCAGACAATTGCTGATTATCGTCAGGCGCGTTTAGTTCATTATTAATTTGCTTTTCTTCAGTCACATTGTTTCCAATCAAATTCTTTTGCTTTATAGCTTAAGATGCAATTATACTCCAATCGCTTTATGCTTTTTTGCGTCGGCTCGCTCCACGTTCTGCATGTTTCCCACTTTTAGGTCGTGGCACTCTTTCTTCGCGTTCCCGTTGCTTCAAAACCAATCGAATTGGCGTGCCTAAAAAGGGAGAAGCCTGCCGGATTTGATTTTCGAGATATCGCAAATATGTAAAGTGACCAAGCTTTGGATCGTTACAATAAAGCATAAAAGTCGGTGGTTCACTGCGCACCTGGGTGCCGTAATAGATATGAAATGGCTTTCCTGTGCCACCGGGAGGCTGATGTTTATCCTGGGCTTCTACCAATATTTTGTTCAACTGTGAGGTACTCAACTTGAACAAACGCTCTTTTTGAACTTCCAAAACCAACGGTAGCATTTGATGCACCCGCTGTCCGGTTTCAGCAGAAATAAACACTATCGGAACATAAGGTAAAAAGTTAAGTTCCTGGCGTATTCTATTTTCAAACTCAATCGCCGTGTAGCTGTCTTTTTCAATTAAATCCCACTTATTAACCGCTAAAATAACACTCTTCCAGGCATCCTTAATAAACCCGGCAATGTGAGTATCCTGCGCGGTAATGCCACTCACCGCGTCAATTACCAAAATAGCCACATCGCTGCGTCCAATAGCCTGCATCGCGCGTAATACCGAATACTTTTCAACCCCGGGTTCAATTGAACCGCGCCGGCGAATACCAGCCGTATCAATCAACGTGTATTCCTGACCTTCATGTGTAATTTTGGTATCAATCGAGTCGCGCGTGGTGCCAGGGATATCACTCACAATTGAACGGTCATGGCCAACAATTTTGTTTAACAAACTGCTTTTACCAGCATTTGGCTTACCTACGATAGCCACTTTAATCGACTCATCCTCAGCATCATCGTCAATCGCTTCAGGAAAATGAGCCACCACAGCGTCAAGCAAATCACCGGTACCTGTGCCATGAATCGCTGAAATTGCGAAAGGTTCTCCCAATCCCAAAGAGTAGAAATCCATGGAGCCTAACCAGGCCGATTTACTCTCAGCCTTATTGGCCACCAAAAGGATGGGGGTTTCGGCTTTTCCGTCCACCGTTTTTTGACGGCGGCGCAAAATATCAACCAACTCCAGGTCAGCCTGGGTAACGCCCTGTTGCGCGTCAACCAAGAGCAAAATAACATCCGCTTCGTCCATCGCCAATTCAGCTTGCGCGCGAATATCACGAATAAATTCTTTAGAACCAATCGAAAGTGGTTCCTGAGTTCTTTGTTTACTGGGGTCTATACCACCGGTATCCACCACAAAATAATCGTAGCCAGCCCAGTGTCCTTCCGCCAACAGGCGATCACGGGTGGTGCCTGGTACATCGTCAATAATCGCCAATCTTTCACCGATAAGGCGATTAAAAAGTGTGCTTTTGCCTACATTAGGCCTGCCCACAAGTACAACTACAGGTTTTCGCATGTTTTTTCCTTGAATATAAAGCCTTATTTTGCCTGTATCTTAACTTCAAGCATCTCCGGCACAATCCGATAAGTAATCGCCGGATCTGGCAGCACAATGATTGGTTTCACCTGATGTGTCCCAACATCCAAATCGGTCAAATCTAAAGCAATCGTAATGTTTTGTGGGTTAAGAGTAGCCAATAAATTTGTTGGCCCAGTTAAATAAACATCGACTGTTGAAATATTTAACGTCGCTTCTAAGTTTTCATCTAAATTCATTGTGGTAATTGGAATACCACGAACGCTTTTTGAGGTGATAATTGGTTCAATTGTCACCCTCACCACAACTTCAACATCCCCGGCTAACTGTACACCCTCAGGCAGGTTAATCTCAACCACCTCTTCAAAACTGGCATCGCGTCCGTTTAAATTAATGGGCATGGTTTCAATCATATCGGGCAAACTGTTCGCGAGACTGGGATTTTTGGCATAAATCGTTACAAACTGCGGTGTGATTTCAATATGTGTAATCTGAAAACCATAAGCAGGTGAACCCAAAGGAATCAATGCCAAAAAGGCATTCTGATAATCAGCTCTTTGTAAAACCGGAATGGTCACTGTCACCCGTGATGGACTTAAGGTAAGGCCCTCAACAATATTTCCTTCCGCGTCAATCGCTTGCAAATCAACTTGCTTGGTCAAGTTGGTCGTCACCATGCTCATATCAACCGTGGCCAAAACTTCTTGCACCAGCGATACTTTAGAAACCGGTCCGGTAACGTGTACATCCAACGGATCAAGTCGAGGTGTACGCGCTTCAAGGCCCATTGGCAAATTGCCGGTTTGGTTAAGTTTTACATCAAAGGTCTCAGTAACCAGTTTTTCAATCGTCAAACGCACTGTTTTGGGATTAAAATCAACCACCTTAGCTGGTTTTATGCCAACCGTAATGTCTGGAATAAGTTCAGCGTGACCATCCTGCAACTCTGCGATATTGATTCTGGCTTGAATTTGCCCCATATCATTACTCAAAGCATTATGCACCGACTGGGGCGCTTTAATAGTTACAATAATATTATTAGCCGATTGTTCGCTGATTGTATATTGCGGGTTTTGGCCTAATATTTCAATCGGAATTGGTTGAACATAAGTAATTTCCTCGGTTGGATCTTTTGAGTTTACCGCTGAAAACCAAACGACAAAAGCCAATAAAAGCGAAGTTAAAATTGTTGGTATGAAGGATAGGATTTTTTTAATGATTTTCATGCTGATTTATCCTCCTTCTTTGATTTATCTTTTTTGAGAAGAGCAAACGAACTTTTCTTATTTGCCTTACTAACGGCATCTTTTTCAAGCATCATAAACGCATATAAACTGTTACGCAAACGGTCTCCATCAAGCCTTCGAATCAATCGACCTTGTTGCGCTATAGAAATGGTTCCTGTTTCTTCAGATACAACAACCGCCAACGCATCACTTACCTCGCTAATACCCAAAGCGGCACGATGTCGCAAGCCTAATGACCGCTCTACCGAAACATATAAGACACCACTGCTCGAAAGAGGCATAACACACGAAGCCGCTTTAATACGATTATCTTCAATTATCACAGCGCCATCATGTAAAGGGGTATTGGGATAAAAAATTTGCAGCAGCATTTGTGGTGTCACTTCCGCGTCAAGCATGACCCCATTTTTGTAGTACTGATCAAGATGCTGTTTTCGGCGGATGATAATTAATGCTCCATGTCGTCGTTCAGACAGCTGAACGACTGCCGCAGCAATCGAGTTAATCGTTTTTTCAAGTTGTTCACTCGCGCGCTGGCTACGCTTGAACCCCAAAATATTTAATTCGCCAAACTTACCCATGCGTCCCAAACCACGTCTGATTTCTGGCGCAAAAATAACTGGCACCGATAGAATGAGTACTGGTGTAAGCGTTGTCACCAACCACGAAAAAGCCGGCAGATTAATCATTGATGTCAACAAAGTAATAACAATGACAACAATCAAGACCCCTCTAAGCAGGATTCGGCCTTCGGTATCACGCAAAAGATAAAGAATAACAGCAAAGAAAGCAGCCACCAACAAAACATCTACAAGACTTGCCCAAGTAAAGCGCTGCCAAATAAAAAGGAAATTGCTAATCAGTTCTTTCATTTAATCTACTTGTCCTTGCTAAAGTATACCCTTTTTGTCGGCAGATTACAGTGTTTTTGTCTGAGAATTTATATTTTACACAACGAAGTACAAATTATTAATAACAATTTGTTAAATCACTATAAACCTCTTCATTAAAGTACTTAACC
>CAZTEP010000106.1:0-5291 GCA_964612325.1 uncultured Anaerolineaceae bacterium | reverse complement strand
TTGCCAGATTCTGCAGCTGCGACATCTTGCCATTGGCATTCCAAACTCTGTTGTGATTCTTTTGCTCAGCGGTATCTTTACCCTCCACAATATCAAACCTGTGTTCCTTGCCAAATAAAAACGACACTCCTTTGTCTACAAAAAGCCGTGCGAAGTTAACCCGCAAATTATCGTCACGTTCGCCGTCTTTGACCTTCAGTGGCTTTTCAAACTTGCCTTGATAATATTCGGCGCGTCTTTTAAACGTTTCAAGACGGTTTGACTCGTCGATATCAATCTGCTTTTCAAGCGCCATGTTAATTGCGTTCATCATAAATAGCCTCCTAAAATAGATGGAACTGCTTCTATTTTTTTGTTTTCTGTTAATTCAGTCATCGCCCACACTTTAGCGTCAAGCCTGTTAGGCGAATCGTCTCCCGGTTGCCACATACAAAGTTCATCTTCCAGCTGTGGGAAATAACCTACATGGTGGTCCCTGCCCTGTTCCGCAATCGCCGCGATGGGTTCAGCACGTGTGTACTTGCCACGGCTTGCCCATACTAAGTCCACGTTCACAGTCGGGTCAACCTGGTGAATAGTCGCTTTCACCATATCCCCGCCGTTGTTTTTCTCAGCGATAATCACATCTGCCCGAAAACGGTGATAAGCTGCCACCGCCGCGCTCGCCCACTCCTGAGGCGACCCTTGCCGGCTGTCATCGGAAAGTGTGTAATAATGCTCATTACCGTCAACTCCGGCGGTGATAATGCCGGCTTCATCCCCTTTCGTTGAGGCTGTCGGGTCAACACCAACCACAATTCGCCACAGGTCAGGGTGCGAAGTCACGCGGCTTTCGTCAATCTGCTTGCGTTTCCACAGCGCGTTCGGGTTATCTTTCAGCAAAACAGCCTCAAGTTCCTGCCTGCCCAATCGTGTCCCCTCGTACTTCGTGATAACCCAATCAAAAAAACCATCCGCAAGGTTCGCTCTGTTTTCGTAAGTCGTTCCTGTGGTAACAATATTGCGCTTGTCCTCAACCAAATCCACAATCAACTTGCGCGATTTTGGCGTTGTTGTCACAACCGCCTGCGGGTTATCCCCCAGCCGCAAACCCATCATCGCCTGATCCCACGCGTCATCATATCGCCAGCTCGCAACTTCATCACACCAAAGTTTGTAGTGCTGCTTGCCTCTTAAGCGGTTAGGCTCATCAGCTGTAAAAATCAGGCTTTGCGCTCCGTTTGGCCAATCCAGACGCCTCATTGACGGCCTGTAATCGGGGCGCTCCCCATTCGGGCAAATCGACATAATCCCAGACTCACCCTCAATCATGATGTCGCGCGCGTCGTCTGCCGTCGCGCCAATCAAGTTAACATAGCGGTTGTTTTTCGCCCAAATCCTGACCGTCTCGGCCCCCGTTCTTGTCTTGCCAAACCCTCTGCCGGCGAGAATAACCCAAACAAAAAACGGATCCGCCGGCAATATCTGTTTTTCGCGCGCCCAAAACTGCCAGTCGTACTGCAAAGCGACCATCTCAGAATCTGTCAACGTCGCAAGCACCTTATCCCTCTTCGAGCTCGCCAGCGATGCGAGCCAACTTGCGTTGAATTGCCTCTCTTGCAATACTCACCTCAATAGCCTTGCCGTCCGCGCCGGCTAATTCTGTGCGCATAGGTTTGTCAAGTCCCAGCAGTTTGGCGCGTCTGTCTTTAATCTTAAGGACAAGGTCATAGCGTTTTTCTGCCCATGCCTGTTTTTCCAGTTCGTCCAAGTCCGCAAGCTCTCTGGCTACCCACTCTTCGATACTCTCAGCAGCTGCATTTTTCCACTTATCGCGAATAAACTGCAAATCACGGTTCACAGTTCCAAGCCCAACCTTGATGGGCGGGTTCATTTTCGCCAGTTCATCGCGGATTTGCCGTTGCGTTTTTCCGCGCGCGCGCAACGCTGCGACTTTCTCGCGTCGTATCGCTAACAAATCCTTGTGTGGCAGATTGTCACTCAATGTTCCACTCCGTGCGTTCCATTTTTTCGGCCAAGAAACAAAAACCCGGCGGTCACCACCAGTCTGAAAACTGGATAGCAACCCCGGGGTCTTATACTCCTCATGAGTTACGGGCTCATTTGCCCTGTTCAATTATGCAAACATTATACACCAAAAACGCGAAAAAGCAAAACTAACTGTCACGCTCTGGTTTGATTTTCGTTGTGCTGTCACACATGATAATTTGCCCGTTCTGGAATGTGATAATCAGTGAGCCATATCCAGAAGCTCTGATTAACGCCAGCCCGCGCGCCAGTGCTTCAAGCGACGCGCGGTCAATACCAGTCGCCAATATCTCATCGGCTAAGTCTTGCCGTGTTTTTTCTTCCACGTCTCTGTTTCGCACTCCGCTCCAACGCCTCAACCGCGCTCCAGTCGAACAACTGCAAGCACGTTGCGCACTGCCCCTCGACCAGCGTCATCAGCACGCCACCGACCAACAGCGCGCCAGTCGGGGTGCAGTGTTGCCCGATGAACGCGCCACAATGCGGGCATCTCACCGTCTGCCAGTGCTCACTTTGCGTCATGGTTTTGCTCCCTGTCTTTATTTTCACGGTTTGTTTTTCCTAAATCGTGCCCGATGAAAAAGCCAAGCAAAAAACAAAACGCTAAAACCACGATAACCTCAATCACCAAATAAAACTCGTCAGTCATCTTTGCGCTCCATCGCATTATTCAACTCTGCGATCTTATCTAAAATAGCTTGAATTTCCTCGATATCAAGCGGGGTTTCGATTTTGTTGGGGATAAAATACCAAGCTTCTTTGCCTTTTTTCAAGTAGCCAAGATGAAAAAATCCGCTGTAGCTGTAAACGATGTAAATTTCTTTTAGCGAACCGTCTTCCGCGCGTTCGCTGTGATACTCGAATGTGATTTCGTTTTCCGTTGTGCGATCTGTAATACTTTCCGCTAATCGTCGCAATTCGCATTCATCGATATCTATGTCAAAAGTAGCTATCAATCCATCGCTAATCGCTATCGTTTTTATGCGAGACTTTATTCTTGATACTTGATAATCACGCCCATGCCTGTCTTTGACGTGGAGTGTGCACGTCCCATCTGAATGATTTTTCCATTCACCCTCGATTACCATCGTCAGTTCCTTTCTGCTCACGCCATCCGTAAACGTTCGGCAGGTTTCTCATTCGGTTTATCAGCCAGTCGATTTGGTCTTGGTCAATGCTCTAACCTTGTCGCTCATCGTTAACTCCTTTCCCGTTCAGTTCGTCCAGCTTGTTCAAAATCGCTCGCATGACCCTAACCGAATAATAAACAACCCCTCGTGAACGGTACACCCATTCACCATAAATCAATTTAATATCCCCGACTGCTTTACCATCGACTTTCACGGCATAAGCGTTTCTGGTTGTGTTCACAAACTCAATGTTACTCATCTCTACTCCTATTCCGTTCTCAAAACAAAACAATCGGGTTGCATATCACAACCTCTTTCGTTGCACTCCGAACAAGCAAGCAACAAGTTGCCACATTCTTGACAAACCAACTTACCGCTTGTTAGTACAAGGACTTCTTCGTTTGCAAGATAAATATCATTTTCAAGCCCACAATGCGGACAAACTTCAATGACTTCATATTTACCCATCTCTACTCCTGTTCCCCGCCCGATTGTGGGCGGTCTGGAATGTACTGCCAGCAGATAGGCTCAATCTCATCGCCAACATAATCAAACCATCGCGGCTCATCGTTACGGCTGTCATATCGCCATTTGCCGATAGTCCAGTATTCGACCACCCTGCTACTTTTCCAGTCATCTGCTGGGTCGTCATATTCAACACGACCATAGACTAAGACTTCTTCGTCTTCTTCCGGTAAATTCTCTTTTGGGTCATACACCGTAAGCGCCAGCCTCTCACGCATGGACATGTTCTCGTTCCGCAACTTGTTCACTTCCAAGTCTTTATCTTCTTCGTCCAAGTAGTCATAGCAAATTTTGCAAATGTCAAACTTTTCAAGCAACATCGTGCGCTCTTTTTGCCACACTTTCTGACGCTCCGCAAGTCGCACGTTCTCGCCCATGACTTTTTGCGCAAGTCGAATAAGGTCGCCATCTTTCGCGCTGTCTGTGCACTCGCCGTCAACGTCCAAAATGTTCAGCGCTGTACTCCAGTTCATTTCGGCGTTGGCTTGTTGCTGCAACAGCTTTTCGTTCTCGGCTTCAAGGTCGGCGATGTAGGCTTCGATGTCATTCGACCATTCTGGCACATAAACATCATTTGGTTTTCGTCCCAAAAAATACTCTAGAATGTCATTCAATAGTTCTTTCGCTTTCTCACTCATCTTTACTCCTTCACACTTTCGTCTTTGAAAAGGATAGCCGCAATCGCCGTCCACGGAATGAGCATCGTGGATACAAAACTGCCATCTATTCTGAATGAATCCCCTTTTATGAAAAGTTCTGTCACACAGTCGATAACCACGGACGGATAATATTCGCCATTAACCGCCTTGATAGCAACCTCTGTGTTCGCTCGCAAATGTCTTTGAATTTCAATCATGTTCATTTTTTCTCGCTTTTTAACTTTCTCGCTCAGCCAGCTCAAGGGCCTTCGCGATTGTTTCTGCCGCGGTACCGTCTTCAATCTCGTTTACGCCAAATTGCAACACTTTCCAGCCTGCCAAAGTAGCTGCGTTGTTTTTTTCGTAGTCTCGACGAATGCCGGATCCCCGCCCATGAGCACCACGCGTCCAAATGCCACCTTGCACCTCAACAAGCAGCTTTGCTTTTTCCCAACACATATCCCATCGCCAGCGCCGGCCCTTGAACAATCGAAATTCAAGTATTGGCGCCGGCAAACCTAACGCTTCAATCTGGAACAGAAGCGATTGAACTAAATGGCTCATGTTGGCCTCTTTTGCTGCTCACGCGTCAATACCCGCCACTCTTCGAGCCTGCTTTCTTGCGACTTCGCCGATCCAGCGTGCGCGTTGTTACCCTTTCGGGGCGTGCTGCGACTGTCCGATATCTTCCCGTCCGCTTGCCATCGTTTCAATATCGCCCTTGCATAGTTCCAGGAACGCGCATTGTTGGCAGCACTTTCACGGAATGCAGCAGCAAACCACTCTTCAGAAACGCCATCATCAAAAAACATCAAAATCTCATCTCTTATTGCTGGTGTAATTACCCCAATTTCAGCTTCATAGCACTTGAAGATTTCAGAAACTTCTCTTTCTCGCGCGTCATCTTCATCATCAATCTCTTCTGTTAATCTGTTCTTCTGTTCTTCTGTTAATCTGTTCTTCTGTTCTT
>CAZTEP010000105.1:0-5315 GCA_964612325.1 uncultured Anaerolineaceae bacterium | reverse complement strand
TTCTTGTTCAGCTACGAGATGTTGATAGTCCTGTTGCAGAGACTGGCGTTTGAGTTCAAGTTGTGTGAGAAGGTTTTGTCGCTTGACATCCATCGGCTTGAATTGCTCATAAAGCAGGTCAAAGTCTTCTAAGGCTTTGCGGGTTTTTTGCCAGTTTTCATAGTTTGCTTCGGTCTCATCAGCTTTGGCAAGAACAGCGTTATAAGCTTTTAGCTGGGTCTTTCCTTCTTCACTGCGTTTTAGGGTTGACTCTTTTTTAGCCTGCGCGTTTTCGAAGTTCGATTTTAAAAGGTCCACAAACTGTCGTTTTTGATTCAGCTTTTCTTGTTCGGCGCGTTGAGTTTCAACCTGGGTCTGGAGTATTTTAGATTCAGCGACAGCTAACTTTAATTTATCTTCGAGCATGGCAAAACGCGTTTTACGTTGTTCTTCCTGGTCGAGCTCTGTTTGAATTTCAGACAAACGCGCGTCTATAGTGGCCAGTTGTATTTCAATGTTTTTTCTGCGCGTCTTGGCTTCGTCCAAAAAAGCATCCCATTGTTCAAGCCCGAGAATATTCGCAAGAATCTGTTTACGTTTTGTTGGCGCTTGTGTGGCAAAAGAGTCGGCTTTACCTTGCAGGAAAAAAGAAGCGTTCACAAAGGTTTCGTAATCCATGCGCAAGGTGTCGCGGATCTTTTGGTTGGTGCCTCGGATATCGTTCTCAGATAAGGTTTTCCAGCTTTGACGTGGGTCTGTGGCAACGGGATTATGAATATAAAACTCAACCTTTGAACCATTTTTGTCAATTGAACGAACAATACGGTAGGTTTGTTTTTCATATTCAAAATCAAAAACAACCTCAGCCTTGTCACTGGCAGAGTTGATGAGTTGGTTGTTGTTTTTTCGTGCAATACCATACAGGGCATAGGTAATTGCGTCTAATATGCTTGATTTTCCCGCTCCGTTTGGCCCAGAAATACAGGCTAAACTGAATCCTGAAAAATCCAGCTCAACGGGATTGCGATATGAAATGAAACCGGAGAGTTTTAAGTTCCTGGGAATCATTCGAAAAACCCCATTTCGCGATTGAGCTGATCTAAGGTCAGTTTCTCTTCTTTTGTTTCTGATACGCCAAAAAGATCGCTCCAAAACGTTTGGTCATAACGCCTTGAGCGGATAACAATAGGCATTTTTACGCTCCATCCAGTCATTAAAACCTCTTCGCTGGGTTGAAGTTTGGCTAACATGCCTCGTAAAGCAGCGCGGCTGGCCTGCCCGGAAAGCACCGCGTTGATATCGTCTTCGTCACCCAATGAAGCGGAAATGCGTGTGCCTAATTGCGACATAACCTCATCA
This sequence comes from uncultured Anaerolineaceae bacterium, assembly GCA_964612325.1. Taxonomy (GTDB): domain Bacteria; phylum Chloroflexota; class Anaerolineae; order Anaerolineales; family Anaerolineaceae; genus Mesolinea. The sequence continues at coordinate 3,977 of CAZTEP010000105.1, read as the reverse complement.
TAGATTTGAGAAGGACGCTGGTCGATAATCAATAGGGTTACATAATATTTGCGCAATTCGCGCGCGATGATGCTGAAAATGGTTTGACTGGCCATTTCAGGGTTGAGCAATTTATGAGCCTCTTCAACCACGATGACCAGGGGTTGTGGTTCTGACGCGTTTTGAACTTTGCTGTGAAAACGGTCTGTTGCCTTTTCCCAGGCATCGCGGATTTTTCGGGTAATCAGGTTGGTAACCAGGAGGTAATCCAAATCGCTTTCGTATTTTCCAAAAGATAGTACCACGTGTTGTTTATTCTCCAAATGGTCAATGAGGCTTTTCAAAACATCCGTGCCGGTTTCATTCACCAGATAATCGCGGTTATAAAGTCGTCTTAGTTTGCTGTGTAAAGTGGTGGCGGCAATCTCGTTGATATTGGCCGCTTTGGCCCAAAAAGCGACACTGTCTTCTTTCGCTTCTTGTTTGCCATCATCGTTGGTAAAAGTAGAGCCCGCGCCGGTTTTCATCTCCATGAAGGTTCTAAACCAGTTTTTGCCAAAATCGGAATAAAGCGCGTCAAGTGTCGCGCTGGTTGTATCGGTGAGATTCAGAGCCTGGCTGAGTAGCAGGATGTCTTCTGGGGTGATGTCGCTGTAAGCAATTTCTAAGGTGAAGTCGGGATTTTTGCCTTTCAGGGTTGTGTTGCGGCCTAAGGCCACCAATTTCACTTTAGAGCTAAACTTGCCTTTGAGTCCAGGCACAGAAGTGCCTTTTTGTGGATCTGTGGAGTCAATGCCATATTCGTTGTGCATGTCAAAAATGAGTGTTGAAGCAGTATCGGCATGCACTAAACCGGCCAAAATCATGCGCGCTAAAAAGGATTTTCCCGACCCTGTTGCGCCAAAGATGCCAGAGCTGCGTTGAACGAATTTTTCGAGATCCAAACATACCGGATGCCCTTGTTCGCGGGTTTCACCAATTCTGAAAACGGTTTTTGACTCTTTGCCAAAAATATCCTGAATGTCGCCTATGTCTGCCAGGCGCACTTTGGTGTGATGGTTGGGAATGGTCTTGGAAGGCATCAGTTTTGGCATTTGGTAGTTGCGTTTCTCAAGCCAGGCCGTATGTTCGTCTGTACCCGGTTCAGGCCCGCGTTCAAGCATGAGTGCTGACATGACAGAAAGGTTCGTAAAAAGTGTTTGTTGGTTTAATAGGTTTGCCAGCTCAGGGTTAAAACGATTGATGTTGAGTTGGTTCGCATATTGCAAATCAACCGCGCCGAGTTGCAAGTCGGTTACCAGACCATAAAAACGCCAATAACCACTATCCATCACCACAAAAGCGCCACTTTGCACTTCCTGCGCGGGTACTGTTAGGCGCACTTGCAGGTTGGCTTCAAGTCCACCACCGGAAACAAACCCTATATCAGGGTTGACGGGTTCTTGTGAGTTAGGGGTTAAATCTGTCATTTTTACCTCATTCCATGGCTGAAAGCGCGTCTAAAATGGTGCTTAAGCGTGTGTAATCATCGCGTAATAAAATGATGAGACGTTCACAGGCCTCTCTATACCAACTGTGGTTGCCGGTGGCTTCGTGCGCGCGACGCGCCTGGCTGAGATGACTAATCAGCACTTCTTCAACTGGCATGTCTGTCAGACGCAAAATGTGGCGCAGATAGGCTTGATTCTTGCCATGTTTGCTGAATCTGACTAACTCATCATCATCACACAAATAAAGCAAATCGAGGCTAAGCGGAGGACGTGGGGGTAACTGATGAAAAAGGTGACCTTCACGCGCGAAACCGACGGTGAGCACCTCAATTTCAACCGGTAAATTGCGGTTTTGGCGGTTATCCGCGGTGTATTCAGGGGGGATGCTCACCCCAGAAGCCAATTGGCGCACCAAGCCATCATCGTTGATGCTAATGCGAGTGATGAGGCCATAAACCTCACTTTTATCTTGTAAAATCACTTTGACCAAAGCGCCCAGCGCGGGTGTTTCAAGTTCTTTCACGCGACAGCCGGCAACAAATTGGCGGTTATCCGCGCGCAGAAGTTTACCGATTGGAATTGTTCTCATTTCTTTCATCGTTACCTCTTCGGCAGGAATTTCAAACTTTGTTTATGCGACATCGTGCCTAAGGGGATATTGTCCCGGTTGAGGCGCGAGATGAGCATCTCTTCTACTTCATCATGTTCGGCCATCATGACGATGGCTAACTCATGCGCGCGATGGAGCACATAAGGGTAAGGTGTGGGGTTGAGTACCTGCGCGTCACGATAGAGGATGGCATGCAAGATATTGATTTTAGCTGTGTCGTTTGCCATCCAGGCAGGAAACTCAACGCGGGCTAACCATGGATTTTCAAGCTCATCACTGACGTTGAGCAAAAAGAAACCAACATCGTTGCCTTCGGGTTTTTCTTCACTTTTGTTAATGGCGTAAAAAACCGATGAGCGTTCGCCCGGAGCCAGCCTTTTTTGGAATAATGCCAGGTCGCTTACGCCTTTATTGGCGCGCTTTTTACTGTCATACTTTGTGTTTGCTGAGTCTCTGTTTTGGTGGTAGATGTCTAACATGCGGTTGACCATCTCCGCGCCGGGTTTATCGATATAACCCGCGTTAATGACACCAAGATTCTTCATGCGCTTTTCAATTGTAATCTTTTGGTCCAATATGCGTTGGCGTCTGTCGCCACTAAAGGGCGCGCCACTGAATACCTCTAAGGGGCCATCGGTGAGGGTGATGGTTGGCTTTTGAATTGAGGCAGGCAAAGCTTCCATCAAAAATTGTCGTTCAAAGAGGTCTCGATGTAAGGCAACCTCATCTTCGCCAATTAACCTGCCATCATTGGTATAGAGCTCGTCATGATCTAAAAGTTTTGAAAAAACCTGCTGTGATGGAGCTTCACCACTGCCATGCTCAACATGGATAAGGCCGACGTTAATCAAACAAAACTGCAAAGCGCGATGACGGCTGGGATTGATTTGTGACCCATCCGCGGCGATTAGGGTGTAGTCTTTGGGGTAGTCTGGTAATGGGAAGCTTGAAAGCAGTGCTTCATGGCTTGGTTTGGCAGTATAAAGGTTACCAGGCTCGGCTTCGGCATGTTCAATGGCATTGAGGACGGCCTCTTGATGTTGGGCGGCTATTTCTAATTGCGCGTTGGCGCGCGAAAAGCTTTCTGTGGCTTCGTCAAGCTTTTTTCGGGTCAGCTCGGCATAATGGTCAAGCGTATTTTGTATGTGAGCATAATTTATGGGCATAATGGAATCCTTAAGCAGGCTTTGCAATTATCCATAAGTTTATTATAAGCGATTGACCACTGAAAAAATGGAACTTTTAGGCTTAATAAAGCGTTATAAAAGCAGAATAATCATTCTTGAGGAGAATAAAATGAAAAACATGAAATGGATGAGGTTTATAGCCATTGTAATAGTTTCCGCGCTTTTAGTTAGTGCATGCAGCCTGGCAAATCAACCCGACAATCAAACAGAAAAGGCAGATAAAGTGAATTCAATGAGAACCCTAAGCATTAGTGGCAGTGGCCAGGTTACCTTAGTGCCCGATATCGCGCGCATCAACATCGGTGTGCATACCGAGGCACCGTTCGTCACAACCGCTATCAATCAAAACAATAAACTGGCCCAGGCAATTACAGATGCTTTGGGTGAGAAAGGTGTTGAAGCCAAAGATATTCAAACAGCGAACTTCAACGTATATCCAATGAATCGATATGATGAATGGGGAAAAGTGACGAGTGTTGAGTATTCTGTGGATAACACACTTTACATCACTGTGCGTGATCTCAAAGTATTAAGCGAAATTCTCGATGCCGCTATTCTTGCAGGTGCGAACCAAATTAACGGTATCAGCTTTGATGTTGAGGATCGAGCTGTGGCGCAAGAACAAGCCCGTGATTTGGCATTGAAAGATGCCCAGGCAAAGGCAAAAGATGTAGCTGAGACCGTTGGTGTGACTCTTGGTGAGATTCAGAA
>CAZTEP010000104.1:0-5321 GCA_964612325.1 uncultured Anaerolineaceae bacterium | reverse complement strand
TCAATTGTATTGAACTGGGTGAGTCAGAAAGCTGACTAGCACTGTGAGCCCACCTTTTGGTGGGCTCACATTCTATCAACCCAGAACGAGTTGCTCGTTATAAAAATGAAGGAAGTGAAACGCTATGAGTAATTTTATACTACGAAGAGTTTTCCTTGGTATATTCATTGTCTTCTTTGGAGCGATGATTGTGTATGGCACCATTCGCAGTTTGCCCAGCTCCTACGTTGAAACAGTTGCCAGGCAACGTGCGGCTAATCCTACGAGCTTGCGAACTTACCAGGAATGGTTGGATGAATTGAATCAGGTCTACCATCTTGACTCAGGTATTATCCCCGGCTACTTTGGCTGGCTCAAAAATGCTATCCGCGGCGACTTCGGTGTGTCCTGGATTTACAATGTTCCCGTTACCGAAAAATTCAAGGATGTCATTCCTTATTCAATTGCACTAAACTTAATCACATTTGCAGTGCAGATATTGATATCCATTCCCTTGGGCATCCTGGCTGCACGCAAACAGTATTCCGGCGTTGACTATGCCATTACTGTTTTCGCCTTGGCTGGCCTTTCGTTGCCGACCTTCTTCCTGGCGACTTTGTTGAAGTATGTTTTCAGTGTCAAGTTAGGGTGGTTCCCATTATATGGATTGACGAGTCGATTCCATAATCAGATGTCACGCCCTGAGCAGATCCTGGATATGGCTAAGAACATGACCTTGCCAATTGTTACTTTGATGATGTTGTCTGTTGGCGGTCTGATGCGTTATACCCGCACGAACATGTTAGAAGTTTTAAACTCTGATTATATTCGCACTGCTCGCGCGAAAGGTCTTTCAGAAAAAGTTGTTATCAATAAACACGCTTTCAGAAACACGCTTATTCCCTTAGTAAGCTATATGAGCACCCTTTTACCGGCGATGTTTGGCGGTTCAATGATTACTGAAACCATGTATCAAATCCCTGGTATTGGTTATATTTCATATGGTGCCATGCAACAAGGTGATATTCCATTCTCGATGTTCTACACGACATTCCTAATTCTGCTCACTCAGATTAGTCTGCTTATTGCGGATATTATGTATGCCGTGGTGGATCCCCGTGTGAGAGTTAACTAAAGGTTGGTGTAAGATGAGTGAAAAAGACAAACAAAAGAAAAACACTGAACCTAAAGAACAATTAGACAAAATTGAAAAGCTAATTGACCAAAATCTTGAAAATGACGGATTAACCAAGTCCACTAATGAAGAAATGGCTTTGGATGACCAGCGCCGTGTCAAGGTTTTATCACCAGGTATGTTGGTCTTCAAACGGTTTATTCGTAACAAACTTGCCGTTGTGGGTATCATTATCCTCGCGATAATGTTCACATTCTCATTTATTGGACCGTTGTTCTCTCCATATACTCAGGCACAGGTGTTTACTGGGATGTTTCCGATGTGGCGTGAGTATGCTGGCGCTATTTACAATTTGGAAGAACGCTATACTGCTGCTGAAGGCGAAGATTTTACACCTGCTGATCGTGCGGCATATCTTTTGGCTAAAGGAAAAGGAAAAACTGACTTTACATCTGCCAATGGAGAATTCTTTTTTGAAGAAGTTATCCCTGACTTTTATCGAATTGTAAAGTTAGACGTTGTGGCAGAAACAGACCCATTAGGTAATCTCTCAAGCGATGATCCCTCATTGTCTGAAGAGTTCATAAAAGCTTACGAAGCTAACAAAACAGCTGGCAGTTTCATTTTTGAAGATGTTAAATACATCATTACCGGTCGTAAAGCAAAATCGATTTCAACTGAAAAAGAAATTGCAGTTGCATCAACTTACGTCTTTGATGCCTATAAGCAAGATGACAACAATTTTGTTCAGTCTCATACATTCAAATTGGCTGTTGCAAACGCTATTGCTGACAAAACCGCCACATTCCAGCTTGAAGATCGTGAATTTACAATTGAACTGGCAGGCAGGGGTGGCACGATTAAGGATGTGAGTGGCGAAGAGTTCGCCCAAATTACCGATATTATCGTCAATCCTTTAGATGCAAACACCTTTTTGAGTGTTAAATTTAAAGATACCGTTCGCGAGACCATGATTAATAAAGGGAAAGAATTCTATTACGTAGATAAAGATGGGGAAGAAATCCATTATAAAATCGATGTCGTTAATGCGAACTATGTTATCTTGCGTGAAACGCCGACGGAACTGGTTCGCACCTACGAATTTCCGAATAAGGAGCATTGGCTTGGTCTTGACAACAACGGTATGGACTTGCTTACTCGCTTGATGTATGGTGGCCGGGTCTCTCTGTTGGTCGGATTTGTGGTTATCATCATTGAGATGCTCATTGGTGTTATCGTTGGTGGTATCTCAGGTTACTTTGGCGGTGTGGTTGATACCATTTTAATGCGCTTCGTTGACTTGTTTAACAGCATTCCCTTCTATCCGATTGTGGTCATTTTTGGCTCGGTGATGGATGCACTTCAAGTAGATTCGGTTACGCGTATTTTCTTGTTGATGGCAATTTTGGGTATCCTTGGCTGGACAGGTATCGCGCGTGTTGTGCGTGGCCAGATTTTGAGCTTGCGTGAGCAAGACTTTATGACCGCTACTGAAGCAACCGGCATTAGAACCAGCCGACGTATCTTTCGACACCTTGTACCTAATGTTATGCCCTTGCTTATTGTTTCAGCTACAGCTGGACTTGGTGGCCTCATTATTACTGAGGCGACGCTTGGTTTCTTAGGACTTGGTGTTAAATACCCCTTGGCTTCCTGGGGTAGCATCATCAACAATGCGTCAAGCGCGCATGTCATGCAGACCTACTGGTTTATGTGGTTCCCGGCTGGCATGCTGATTTTGCTGACAGTGTTAGGCTTCAACTTTGTTGGCGACGGTTTGCGCGACGCTTACGATCCGAAGATGAAACGTTAGGAGTTCTTATGACTGACGAAAATATTGATTTGAAAAAATTTGAAACGACCGAAGCTGAAGAAGATCGCGTAAAAGAAAGCATCCATCTTAGCGCGAAAGAGTCCGCACGAATTACGCGTGAAAACCGACGTATTACGAATGCAATCGAAAAACGTCGCAATCGCCGTAATGTTGACCCTTCAGAGTATCTTACAGAAATGAAAGATCCGGAGAACGTGGTTGAATTTGATGATTTACATACCTATTTCTTCACTGATATTGGTACAGTTCGCGCTGTTGATGGCGTGAGCTTTGATGTGCCAGTTGGCAAAACCGTTGGTGTAGTGGGTGAATCGGGTTGCGGAAAGTCTGTTACAGCGCTGTCTCTGATGCAATTGGTACAACGGCCACAAGGTCAGACCGTGAAGGGTGAAATCCGCCTTAACACCGGCGACAAGGTTTACAATATTCCTGAAACTCCAACTGAGGTAATGGAAACCATTCGTGGCGCTCAGGTTTCGATGATTTTCCAGGAACCGATGACCAGTTTGAACCCTGTGTTTAGAGCGGGTGACCAGATTGATGAGGTTATTTCCTTGCATAACCCTGAAATGACCCCGGAAGAGGTTAAGAAAAAATCTATCGATATGATTGAGATGGTGGGTATTGCCAACGCTGAAGGCGTTTACCGCATGTATCCCCATGAGCTGTCTGGTGGTATGCGCCAGCGCATAATGATTGCTATGGCTTTGGCTTGTAATCCGCGCCTGATTATCGCCGATGAACCAACCACCGCTTTGGACGTGACCATTCAAGCACAAATTTTGGACTTGCTGCGCCAATTAAAGGATCGCATTAACTCCAGTATTATGCTGATTACCCACGACTTGGGTGTGGTTGCTGAAATGGCTGACTATGTTGTGGTTATGTATGCTGGACGTATTGTTGAAAAAGGCACCGCTCATGAAGTTTTCTTAAACCCACAGCATCCTTATACGGTGGGTTTGATGGCTTCCAAACCGGTTATCAACAAGGAAGTTGACCGCTTATATAGCATTCCTGGTTCGGTGCCTAACCCCATCAACATGCCCAACTACTGCTACTTTAGGGATCGATGTAATAAGCGTCTGCCTATCTGTAATGGTGAGTATCCTCCTGAAATTTACACAACTGATTCCCATATGGTAACCTGTTACCTTTATCACGAGCAAAACAAAGAGGCTAACAATGGAAAATGATTTTCTAAAAGAACAAATCCATGATGATGACTATATTGCAGAGGTGTTTCACCTTAAGCAGTATTTCCCAATCAAAGCAGGCTTGTTGCAACGTGTGGTAGGCCATGTTAAGGCTGTTGATGATGTAACTTTCAGAATTAGAAAAGGTACAACACTTGGTTTAGTGGGTGAATCGGGTTGTGGTAAGACAACAGTTGGTAAAACAATGTTGCGATTAAACACAGCCACATCTGGGCAAGTCCTTTTTGACGGTATTGACGTTTTTAAGTTAGACCGAAAAGGTGTTCGTGATTTGCGTCCGCGTATGCAAATGATTTTCCAGGACCCCTACTCGAGCCTTTCACCACGTATGCCCATTAGCGAGATTATCGGTGAAGCTGTGCGCGAACATAATATTGTCCCGCGTGAAGAACACGACGATTATATCGATGAGGTTATGCTTAATTGTGGTTTGCAGCCTTATCACAAAGATCGCTATCCACATGAGTTCTCTGGCGGTCAGCGTCAGCGTATTTGTATCGCGCGCTCACTTGCCCTGAAACCTGATTTCATCGTTTGTGATGAGCCTGTGTCAGCCTTGGATGTTTCCATTCAAGCTCAGATTATCAATTTGCTTGAGGATTTGCAAGAGCAGAAAAAAATGGCTTATCTCTTTATCTCCCACGACCTTTCGGTTGTACAACACATCTCTGATTACATTGGTGTGATGTACTTGGGCGATATTGTGGAATATGCCAAGAAAGAATATCTCTTTGAGAATCCACTGCACCCCTACACCCAGGCATTACTTAGCGCGGTGCCGGTACCTGACCCGACATACAAGATGAAACGAATCATTCTCGAGGGTAGCATTCCATCACCAGCTAATCCACCATCTGGTTGTAAATTCCACACCCGATGCCCCCATGCTATGCCTATTTGTAGTGAAGAAGTACCTCCTGTTGTCGAGATGAAACTTGACCACGAAGTGGCTTGTCATCTCTATGCAGGTCAAGGAAAAATATTGGACCTTTAAAGAATGGCGAAAGAGTATCCAGACGATGATGGACGCGTTATTTGCGATATGAACGTCGAAGGGATGAGCTGGTATAACCAGAACATTTCGAGGGTGAGTGATTATCGGCAAAGCCGGGTAAAAGCAAGCCCATCAAAAGCATCCGCTGTGATGACGCGTAAT
>CAZTEP010000103.1:0-5326 GCA_964612325.1 uncultured Anaerolineaceae bacterium | reverse complement strand
TGCCCCCACGGGAATTCGAATCCCGGTTTTGGCCTTGAGAGGGCCACGTCCTAGGCCGCTAGACGATGGGGGCGATGTGCACAAAATAGTATCACGAAGCTGAGATAACGTCAATAAAAACAGGCGTTTTTTGGTGTAAAGAATGAATAAAGAGAACCCCTAAGTATATAAGCCATCAACACGCTTCTTTAAATTCAGGAAGCTAATCCTTTTTTGTTCTATCCTTTGCTGTTATTGCTGCGCGCCATTTAGCGAGACGTTTGGCAATTTCAGCTTCCGCTCCCTGGTCAGAAGGCGTGTAGAATTTTGCGGCTTCCAAACCATCAGGCAGGTATTGTTGTTTGACATGATGGCCTTCAAAATCGTGTGGATACAGATAACCTATGCCATGTCCAAATGCCTGGCCGTCTCGACTGGCATCCATCAAATGGGTGGGCACAGGTTTGGCACCATTCTTTTCAATTTCGCTAAGGGCCTTGAAATATGCGCCAACACTGTTGCTCTTTGCTGCAGTAGCCAGATAAAGTGTGGCATGCGCGATGGGATAAATGCCTTCAGGCATGCCTAAAAGCTCATAATTTTGCGCGGCGGCATTGGCAACGACGATGCCCATGGGGTCAGCTAAACCGATGTCTTCACTGGCTAATATGATGAGGCGACGCAAGACAAACCGTGGGTCTTCACCGGCATAGAGCATTTTGGCGAGCCAGTAAAGAGCGGCATCGGGGTCAGAGCCACGCACGGATTTGATAAAGGCTGAAATGGTATCGTAATGTTGATCGTCAGTTTTATCATAAAGAACGGCACGGCGTTGAATGGATTCCTGGGCGATTTCCAGGGTGATGTGAGTTTCATCCATCCCTAAGGGTGTGCTTTCAACGGCAAGTTCAAGTGCGTTAAGCGCGTTGCGCGCATCGCCACCACTAAGTTCAGCAATGTGATTGAAAGCATCATCATCAATGATAATCTTGCGTTTTCCGTAACCGAATTCCTCATCTTTTATTGAGCGTAGCATAACTGTTTTGATGTCTTCCACACTTAAGCTATGTAGCTCAAACACACGCGAGCGACTAACCAAAGCTTTGATAACATCAAAGTATGGGTTTTGGGTGGTCGCGCCGATTAAGGTAATCAAGCCATTTTCAACGTGGGGCAAAAGCGCGTCTTGTTGCGCTTTGTTCCAGCGATGTACCTCATCGATAAACAAAATGGTGCGCGTTTGATACAGGCGACGACGTTCGCGGGCAGACTCAATCGCTTTGCGCAGATCTGCTACTCCAGCTAAAACTGCGCTTAGTTTTTCAAAATGAGCTTTGGTGCTATTGGCGATAACCTGGGCAAGGGTCGTTTTGCCTGTGCCAGGAGGGCCATAAAGAATGATGGAGCCATAAAGCCGATCTGATTCAATGATACGTCTCAGCAAACTACCTTTGCCTATGATGTGGTTTTGGCCAACAATATCATCTAACTTTTGTGGTCGCATGCGTGCGGCCAATGGCGCATGTTGACGCAGCTGATCTTCAAGTGATTTGTCAAAAAGATCCATTTAATAACCTTTTTTAGGGTCGATTAGGTTAAAGAGTGGCAAGCTTTGCTGATAACGTGAAAGATTTTCAGCAAAGAGCATAAGAACATCATTAAGTAAGTTGGCTGAGATACCTGAAACGTGGGGAGTAATGAACAGGTTGTTTTGCCGCCAAAGGGGACTGTTGAGAGGCAGAGGTTCGTCTGCAAATACATCCAACATTGCGCCAGCTATCTTTTTGTTGCGCAGAGCACTAATTAATGCGGGTTCATCAACCAATCCTCCGCGTGAAACATTGATGAAGTAAGAATCGGGTTTCATGGCATTGAAAGCTTCAGTTGAAAACATATTTTTGGTGCTTTCAGTGAGAGGCGCGGTGAGTACCACGAAATCACATTCAGAAAGCATGCCAAACAAGCCTTCGGATGGGTAAATGCGGTGGAAGTAGTCGCCCTTGGGGTCTCCCAAACCTTCGGGAATATAACCATCATCTTCAAGTTTGCTTAGGTCAGCTTTGGTAGCCAACACCTTTGCGCCAAAACTGTAAAGCAATCTTGCCACTTGGCGACCAATTGACCCATAGCCAACGATTCCGACTGTGCTACCACGTAATTCTTTGGGGAGAACCATGCCGGATTTGTTGCTAATCCATTCGCGTTGTTGTTGCGCGTTGAGGATGGCTGGCATTTTGTGGCCTAACATCAAAAGTGCCATAAGCACATATTCGCCCATTTGGCTGGCCATGACACCACTTGCTGAGGTTATTTGGATGCCTTTTTCATAGATGAGAGGGTATTCCAGGATTGGGTCAATACCTGCGTAGGTGATTTGAATCCATCGGAGATTAGGAACCATATTGCGGGTTGGTAAAAAATTACCTGCAGAAAGCAATACTTCGGTTTTCTCCCATTGCTCAGCTGGGATCTGATCAACGGATTTACTGGAGTAGGCCACAATCCGCGTGTTTGGATTTTTGTTTTTTATGGCTCTAATTTGCGCATCGGTTAGCATGATGGTGCTGGTGATTTCAATTGGTTTTTGTGGGGTTGGCATCATTCCTCCATGGCATCACCTGATAGGTTAGGTAAATAAACACAGGCTGGCAACTCTTCTGGCAACGCCAGGTGCTTGCCAGCCTGCTTGCTTCGATAAAAGTCTAAATGTTGGTGCTTACTCTGGTGCGGCTTTGTTCGCGCATGTAAGAAAGCAAGGCATAAGGCCCACCAGTGTTGCGTCCGGTAGAACCTGAGGCTTTCCAGCCACCAAAAGGCTGGAATCCAGGCCAGGCACCGGTTGTGCTGCCCATAACGCGATTAACATAGCAAACACCAGCTTGAATATGGTTCAGGAACCATTCGCCTTCTTCTTCTGATCCCATAAAACCAGCAGTTAGGCCATAATCAATGTCATTGGCATAAGCCATTGCTTCTTCAAGGCTGTCAACGGGGGCAACCATAGTGATTGGCAGGAACATTTCGTGCTTCCAGAGATAATGGCTCATTGGCACGTCCACAACGATAGTTGGCGCACAGAAGTTGCCTTTGGCAAGCTCTCCTTCGGTAAGCCGTTCGCCACCGGTAAGAATGCGACCAGCTTCGCGAAGTTCGCTAATATACTTTTCGTAATCAGAAACGGCTCTTTTGTTGATGACCGCGCCAAACCAGTTTTCACGCGCGGTGGGGTCTCCGATTTTGATTTCTTCGGTTAGGCGAACAAATTCTTTAACAAAGTCATCATAAACTTCGTGTTCCACGAAAATACGAGAGTTGGCAGAGCATTTTTGGCCCTGCAAACCAAAGGCCGAGCGCATGCAACCCAAGGCTGCATCGGTAAGATCGGCATTTTTGGAGATGATTGTGGCGTTTTTGCCGCCTAATTCAAGCACAACCGGACGCGGATATTTGAATTCAGCAAATTTGCGGTTAATACCCAGGCCTACTTCAGCGGATCCGGTAAAGGTTACACCGGCTATATCGGGATGGTCAATAAGCGCGTTGCCCAGAGTGTCTCCGGGCCCAGTGACGTAGTTGATGACACCTCCTGGAATGCCGGCTTTTTCGGCACATTCCATCATTAAGGCGGTTGCCCAGGCTGAATCAGAGGCGGGTTTGAGTACCACGGTGTTACCTGCCACGAGCGCGTTACCCATGGGCCCGCACGCTAAGGCAGCTGGGAAGTTGAAAGGTGTAATAACCAACCACACACCATGGGGGACCATGTGACTTTCATTGGTTGAAACGACGCCTTCCATGGGGTCATTAGAGAGTTTCACCTTGTAACCATCGGCCTGTTCCATCATCTTGCAGGGCCACAGCAAGAGGTCAACTGCTTCTTGCACGTCGGCGAGAGCTTCCATACGGTTTTTACCAACGTCCAAGCTGACTGCGGCGCCGATTTCAAAGATACGGTCTTGAACGGTTTGTGCGAATTTTCGCACGTAGTCAACGCGGTCCTGCCAGGGTAACTCACTCCAGCCTTTAAATGTGACTTTGGCGGCAGCGATGGCGTCGACGGCATCTCTTTCATCACCTTTTTGGAAACTGGCTAAGTTCCATTCGTAATTGATTGGTGAAGTGGCAATGAATTTCTCATCTTTGAAGCGTTTTTCAGCGCCGATAATGAGCGGATATTCCTTGCCGAGTTTCATTTTGAGCTTTGCTAAAGCTGTTTCATAAGAACTGTGAAAAATTTCAGGTGGGTTGGCCATACTGGCATAAGTTAGAGTGAATGTCATTGCTATCTCCTATCCGTCTCTGTTGTTAATCTTAAATCTATTCTATCAGAATTAGACGTGCAGAGAAACGAAAACGCGACGTGATTATATGAAAAAGGCTTGTATGTTAAGCTAATTCTAAGATATGAAAACACCGAGATTGATACAATTTAATTGTTCCCACAGCCGTTTTGTCGCTTGAGGGGTGTGTTGTGGTAGTCGGGCTGCCCCGGCTGTTTTGATCGGTAGAAATGTTCATGCTTTATCGGTAGAATAGACGATGAGAAATCGTTGTTTGCAGGTGGAAAAAATGGAGAGTTGTAGTTGGTGCAATCTATCTGAAGAAGACAAACAGTTTCAGGTGTACGAGAGTACATTATGGTCTGCTTTCCTTTCAGATGAACAGGATTATATCGGACGATGTATTTTGGTTTTAAAGCGTCACTGCGGTTCATTGTCAGAACTAACAGATGATGAATGGGAAGAACTTCGCAATCTGATTTGTAAAGTAGAGACCTGTTTGAAGACGGTTTTAGGAGCAACTTTATGTAATTGGAGTTGTCTGATGAATAATTTTTATAAAGAATCAGAACCTAATCCTCATCTTCATATTCATGTTAGGCCAAGATATGATAAACCCGTGATGGTTAATGGAAGCACTTATATTGATAGCGAGTTCGGCCATCATTATGCAGTGAATAAAAGCGGATCAATATCTGTCAAAGATAAAGAAGAAACGTTTACTCGGCTAAAGGAATGGCTGAATCGCTCAATTCCAGTTTAACGAGGTAACCGCCATGAAGCAAATCATGAGTCAGACTGTTATAATGGAGGCACTATTAAATAAAGAAAAGAGAAACTATGGCTTTAACCAGCGTACTTTGCCCCAACTGTAAAACCCCAATCACCGTTGATTTGATTCGACTTTTTGATATGAATACCAATCCTGATGCCAAGCAGCTTTTATTGAGTGGTCAGACGAATTATTATCAATGTCCGAGCTGTCGCAGTCAGGGGATTTATCCGACACCGATTGTTTATCATGATCCTGAAAAAGAGCTTTTGATTAGCTATTTTCCGCCTGAACT
>CAZTEP010000102.1:0-5348 GCA_964612325.1 uncultured Anaerolineaceae bacterium | reverse complement strand
ACCTGTTCACAATCCCCTAAAAGTATTCTGTTAACGTAATGTGACTGCATCATTTCTAAGCTATCCTTATCTTTACATAAGTATTATACCAATTCCATATAGCACTGTTACACAAAGCTTTTTGTTAATAAAAAACTTAGATTGCATTGATTTTTTTCTAACACTCGAATCCTATGATAAGAGCAGAAAGATAAACTAATTGGAGGTAAATATGGCATACAGAATTACACGATACCCTTATTGGAGACGCGGCACAAACCTTGAACAGGTTATGAACCGCATGTTTGAAATGGAAAGCGAACCATTGCCCTCAGGCTTCCCGTTGGATGTGCTTGAAAGTGATACTGAATATACCATCAAAGCCAGCATCGCCGGTTTTGATCCTGAAAAGATTGAGATCACATACGACGACAACACCCTGAGTATCCGTGGTGAGATTTCAGAAGAAAACACCAGCGGTGAAGAAGGCAAATACCACATCCGCGAACGCAGTTTTGGCTCATTCTACCGGGGCATCAGCATGCCCGGCGTAATTGACCCTGAACAAATCAGTGCCGAAAGCGAAAATGGTGTTTTGATTATCCATCTTCCCAAGAAACCTGAAACACAACCCAAGAAGATCGAAGTCAGTATTCGAAAAACCATCGATCAAAAGAAATAGTTCTCGCACAAGCGTTTCTTAGCTCTGCCTAAGCTGCATAGCTAAACCTTTAGAAAACTCTAAACGTTTTACACCTTCACAAGACCGTCATTAATTGGCGGTCTTTCTTTTACACTGATATGCCTGACACGAATTGTCCAATCAAGCGTATAATTTATGCATGCCTTTCATCCACAAAATGGACCGCGTCGAAAATCTCATCATCGGTCGCCTTCAACGCGAGTACATTCTTCCTATACAAGGTCCTGCCCGCGTAAACCAACTTGGTGGTAATTTGCCATACACTGCCAGCGCTCTAGCCCTTTGGGGAGGCAAAGCTGGCTTGATCAGCCGTGTTAATACTGATTACCCTCTTGAATGGCTAAAACCCTATGAAATGATGGGGTTTGATCTGCAGGGAATTGTGACCACTGAAGAACGCTTTGACTCACGCTTCTTCGTTGTTTATAAACCTCCCAATATTAGCAGTTACGAAAATCCTCTAAGCCATTTCGCTGAGCGCCAAATCCCCTTCCCTGATGAACTCTTTAACTACACACCGGACACGCGCCGATATTGCAGCAAAACAGATTACATGCCCTACACCATTAGGGTAACCGATGTGCCACGCCCTTTCCTTGAAGCCAACGCCGCGCATATTTGTCCTATCGATTTTATCTCACATAAAATATTGCCCTCAGTGCTCAGAGGAGGCATGATTCAAACCCTCTCGATGCGCGCCACCGACTGTTACATGGACCCCGCATTTTGGGAAGAAATACGCAACCTCATTGCGGACCTTAGCATGTTCATGCTCAGCGAAAGCCAGGCACTCAAACTCTTCCAGGGTCGCAGCGTTGACCTTTGGGAAATTGCCCGCGTTCTCGCCGATTACGGCCCCGAATATATCATCATTAACGCCAAAGATGGTTCAAGCTGGGTTTTAGACCGCGTTGAAAACAAACGCTTCATTGTTCCAGCCTGGCCCATCACCATCGCTGACCCAACCGGTGGTCTAAACGCTTTTGATGGTGGTTTTCTTTATAACTATCGCAAAGATTATGATGTGGTACATGCCACGGTTTGTGGCAATTTGAGTGCCGCGTTCTGCATGGAAGGCAGTGGCCCAGAATTTCTCTTAGAAACCCTGCCGGCACTCCGAGACGCGCGCCTCTACGCGCTTTCACAACAGGTCATTTATCTTTAGATTTGTATTAAACGCATCGTTTCAAGTATTTCAAACCTACTTTGATTTCCCCACAAAGACTTTTTTCTAAACTAATCCTTAGTCAGCCGGAATAAGCTTAATCTCATACAAAACATCCCAATTCTTTCCGGTTACAAAAAGCCGTCCGGTTTCTTTATCCCAGGCAATCCCGTTCAGCACCTCACCCAGAATCGCTTTATTTGCTTCGGGTTCCAAACCTGAAAGATCAATTTGGGTGAGTACTTCTCCACTTTCCGGGTCGATGCGTAATATCAGGTCAGTCATATAAACATTCGCTAAAATGTTGCCATTAATATATTCAAGTTCATTCAGATTGCTCATCGGATTGCCATCAAGCGTTACATGTATTTCTTTAATCACCAAACCGCTCTTTGGATCCAGCCAATAAAGCGTGTTTGAACCATCCGACATAATCAGCGCGTTACCATCCGTGGTCAACCCCCAGCCTTCAGTGCTGTAGTTAAACTGGCTCATTTCACCCCAGTCATCCTTTTGAAAAACAAAAGCAGTGCCTTCTCTCCAGGTTAATAAGGTCAATTTATCATTTAACAAGGCCAAACCTTCGGCAAAATATTGCGCAGGCAACTTGGTGGCCCGAATCGTTTCACCTGTCTCCGGATTAGCTATGCGCATCCAGGATTCACCATATAAGCCACAACTCTCGTAGAACAAGCCTTCATCAAAAAGCAATCCCTGGGTATAGCACTCTGGATCATGCGGAAAAACTTTAACGATTTCATAACTTGCTTTTTGACCAAGAGCAGCCAATATTTCAGGCTCTTTTACGATTTTTCTGTGCGTTTTATCTAACAAACGCGGTAAGCCAATGGCCAAAAAGGCGATGATAAGCACAATGATAATTGCTATGAGTATCTTTCTGATTTTAGGTGTCATGGCACCATTTTACCACCCCCGCTCATAGATCATTAAACCTATACCCCCAAAACAAACCTTGCAAGAATCCAACTGAAACTTATTAGAAACAACTGATTGCTAAAGCCATGCCACAGACAATCAGCATGATAAAATGAAGCTATCCAAATATAAGGAGATAGTTATGACCACCCTACTCGACCGCTTTTTACGCTACACTCAAATAGACACCCAATCACAACACGACGTTGAAAGCTATCCCAGCACCGCCAAACAACTCAACCTGGCGCGCCTCTTAGAAAAAGAACTGATTGAATTAGGCATGAGCGATGTTGAACTCGACCAATACGGCTATGTTACCGCCACCCTGCCAGGCAACACCGAAAAAGAATGTCCCGTTGTCGGGTTCATTGCCCACATGGACACCAGTCCAGACGCAAGCGGAGAAAACGTAAAACCACGCGTCATCGAAAACTATGATGGCAAGGACATCCTGCTCAACGAAGAACAAAACATCGTCCTATCCCCAGAAACTTTCCCTGATTTGCTTAAATATAGAGGCGAGAGCCTTGTCGTCACCGATGGCACTACTTTACTTGGCGCGGACGATAAAGCCGGCATCGCGGCCATCATGGATGCCATGCGTTACCTCATTGAGAATCCAGACATCAAACACGGCCACATTCGTGTCGCGTTTACACCCGATGAAGAGGTAGGCGCGGGCGTTAAGTTTTTTGATGTGAAAAAATTTGGCGCGGATTTTGCCTACACCATCGATGGTGGCGAAAAAGGCGAGTTGGAATGGGAAAGCTTCAACGCCGCCAGTGCACGTCTGAAATTCAAAGGCATCAGTGTGCATCCCGGCACAGCCAAAGGTGTGATGCGCAATGCCAACTTAGTCGCGATGGAATTTCAATCGCTCTTACCCCAGTTCGACCGCCCCGAACACACCGAAAAACGCGAAGGTTTCATTCACCTCACCCAGATGTCCGGCGTGACCGAAGCCGCGCAACTCGATTACATCATTCGCGACCACGACAAAACGCTCTTTGAAGCCAAAAAGCAAATCGTACGCGATGCCGCCGCTTACCTGCAAACCAAATATGGCGATGATGTTCTGGAGCTCGAAATCAAAGACCAATACTACAATATGGGCGAAGTACTCAAAGAACACCCCGAAGTGCTTGATCTCGCTCGCGCCGCTTATCGCGCTTTGGATATTGAACCCAAGGAAATTCCCATCCGAGGTGGTACTGATGGCAGCCGCTTAAGCTTCATGGGCCTGCCCACACCCAATGTTTTTTACGGCGGACATAACGGACACGGACCTTTTGAATACCTCTCAGTCACCGGACTAAATAAATCCCGTGATGTGATTGTAAAGATTGCTGAGTTAGTGGCCAGCGATTAATATTTTCGATCTATATCCAAGCCAAAATACGCTCGTCCGAATCTTTAGAATGAGCTATTGTCAAGAAGCCTCGATGTAAATTTGAGGTTTCTGTGCTTTGAGCAGTTTTTTGCGAATTTTGTAAGTATGGGAAGATGATAAAATTACAACGAACAGCGTATCATTTCAAATTCTAATCAAATGACGACGATTATTAGAAAGCCAACGCTATGAAAAACAAGCTTATTCTCATCATCCTCTTTGTTTTAGTGTTCGTTGTTTTCATGCCACGCCCTGTGATGGTACACGCGATTCCACCTCCTTATATCACAATTAGCGTTTTCAATCCACCATCTGACCTAAAGCTATCTATTCGCTATTCCAAAAACAATGTCACTATAACAAAGCTTTTAGAACGACGAGATATTGCCTGGAAAACAGAGTTCTATCTTTGGTATCATGACTTTCTGAGAGATCGGGAACTTTATTACAATGTCTTTTTGATTGTCGAGTCGCTGGACTATAACTTTGAAGTACCTTTACCTGATGAAGGCCTTGATTATACGCTTGACCTCAAATCCCAAAACCTCTATGAAGGTTATCCCGTCTGGCACGGGACATTTTCAACAATCCTTCGAATAATCGTTACCATACTTCTTGAAGCTGTTGTGTTTTTCTTGTTTGCTTATCGCGAAAAACGGAGTTGGATTCTCTTCCTTATTGTGAACCTCATAACAAATGGCGCTTTGCATATCTGCGTTGGATTCCTCAGTGATGATAGTGCCGCCTCCATATTCTTCGAAATAATTGGAGCTACTGTTATTGTTGCAGAAATGATAGCTTTTGCCGCTGCTCTGGAAGAGCAGAGCAGATGGAAAGCCATTTTATATGCCTTTGTTGCCAATTTTCTCAGCCTTGTTTTAGGAACTTACTTGCTTGGTATGCTCCCCTTATAAAACAAGCAACCACCAGTCCACGAAGCCTTTGATTTGCTTGGAATGATAAGATATTCAATCAAATAGGTGAATACGAAATGATGATAAACTAACAGCAAGCCTCATATCATCGCTAATTTTTAATCAGGTGACGACGATCATCAGAAAGGCTGTACCATGAAAAACAAATTTGTTCTCATCATTCTCTTTGTTTTGATTTTCTTCGCTTTAATGCCACGCCCTGTAACAGCAGACATGGCTCCTCCTTACATAGTCTCCATT